>CALLIG010000091.1 GCA_938009735.1 uncultured Flavobacteriaceae bacterium | reverse complement strand
TGGTTCCTCTAGAGCCAAATTCATAACAAATATTTCCTGTGCCAGCAAAAAGATCAAGTACTGCTATTTCATCAAAATAGTATGCATTATTTAAGATATTGAATAGGGCTTCTTTCGCCATATCAGTTGTTGGGCGAACGGGTAACTTTTTAGGGGCTGTGATTCGCCTGCTTTTATGTTTTCCTGAAACGATGCGCATTAGAGCGTATTTAAAACTGTGAAATCGATAGATTCTTTACCTAAATCCATAGGATAAGAACTAGTTGAGGGTACCAATATAGAAACTTGTTTTACGTAGGTATAACAAATATTGTAGATAGTGTCGCCTTCTTCTATATCTCCAAACAACTTCAAACGTGTAGTTTCGGTATCCAATTCTAGTTGTTCAAAAGCAAAGAGTAAGTAATAGATAAAATCTTCCTTAGAGTTAAAATCAAAACTGTTATAGAGCATTAATTTCTTTTGCGATATAACCGTCACTTCCATTTGCTTCTGTGTAACATGTACAAAACATATAGGAGTCTTGGTATTGTTCTGAGTTGACAATAATGATTCTACCATGACCGTTCCACTATGTTTGAAAACAAATTCACCGAAAAGCTCATATATGTAGTTGTTTACATTCGTAAACGGTACATAAACATTTACCATATCATAGCTTTCTAGTTCATCATAGTCGATATGATCATTGGCAAGTATCTTGGTATTGAATTTCAAATAATTTGCCATTTCGTTCTCGTCAAACAAAGACTTTGGTACGAGACTAAAGAGCTTATTACGATGAACAACTATAACTTCAGAAAATTTCTTTTTGGTGATTTGATGCTTTTCAAATAAAGCAACAAGACCTTTTTGAAGTCCGTACGGAGTTCGTTCTTCCTCAAAGGTTATAATTTCAGAACTAATTATGGTATCGCTGATGGTATCAACAATACAAAAAGAAAGTCCATTCAAGCTAACTTGAATGGACAGTTTATGAAATTCTTTTGTAGAATTATTTGTTTTCTTTTCTGTCATAGATTACTGGCCAGTTACCACTAGTACTAACTTGTGTTAACGAACCTACTGTTATTGCGTTACCATTTACTTCTTCAACACTTACTTGTGCTTTCTCTCTTGAAAGTAAATCTTTAGGTTGATCAGATAAAACTACTTCCTTAAGTACGGTAGCTTCAAAAACAGGAGCTTTATAACCACCTTTGTCAATGATTTTAGATGACATAGTAAATTTCTCTCCGTTTAATGCTCCAGGTACATTCATCATGGTTTTATAACGATCATCTTTTTTAAAGAGAGAATCACGGACTGCGACAGTACCTAAAGTATCAATCATGACACTATCTTTTGGCATGTCAATTTTATATTCCTCATTAAAATATGTGAACGATGTGTCTCTTTGTTGTGTGATCGTGTAATTTCCTCTCTCAACGAAATCCACTAAACCTTTAAAATCGTTAGCATACTTTCCAGTAACACTTTTATAAGCTTCTTGTGAACTTCTAATATCTTTTAAATTAGAAATCACCTTTGCATAACGTTCTTCCTTAACTTCCGCAAACCTGATTGGACCCGTTATCGAGTTGTAAATAAAATAAGCCAATACTCCGCAAAGTATCCAAAGTAAAATCTGTATTCCAGTCTTCATTTCGTTCTGTGTTAGTTAAATTTAGAGGTTTAAGCAAATTTACATTTTTTTTTCAATCGTAAAAGTTTTTGGCATAAAAATCCTGATTATCTTAGCCAGCCTATGAAAACCCTTACAGACGCTTCATTTTTTGCTGTTTTAAAAGAAAAATTCCCACATGAGCCTACACTTAAGCAATCGGTGGCTTTACAAAAATTGGCGTCCTTTATTCTTAGTAACAAAAAAGATGCCATCTTTTTGCTAAAAGGCTTCGCCGGAACAGGAAAAACAACACTTGTTGGAACTTTAGTGAATAGTTTGTGGCAGACAACAATGAAGTCTGTGTTAATGGCACCTACAGGTAGGGCGGCTAAGGTTATGGCGAATTATTCAAACACTCAGGCATTCACCATCCATAGAAAAATATATTTTCCGAAAAAGCAAAGTGGGGGTGGTGTACAATTTGTTTTAGCACCTAACAAGCATACAAATACAATTTTTATTGTCGATGAAGCCTCAATGATTCCTGATACACCTGCTGATTCAAAACTTTTTGAAAACGGATCTTTGTTAGATGATTTGTTACAATTTATATATTCTGGTCATAATTGCAAATTGATTTTAATTGGCGATACTGCTCAGCTTCCTCCTGTTCATTTAGATTTGAGTCCTGCACTTGATGCTGATAAATTAGAATTGAATTATAATAAAGATGTTATTCGTCTAGAGCTAGATGAAGTTGTACGCCAGGCTGAAGATTCAGGAATTCTTGTGAATGCAACGATGCTTCGTGAACAATTACAAAGTGAGTTTTTTGAAAGCTTTCAATTTGATGTAAGTCCTTTTAAAGATATAGTTAGGCTAATTGATGGAAACGAAATACAAGAAGCCATTGATACGTCATATGCGGTAAACGGAAAAGAAGAGACAGCATTTATCGTTCGCTCTAATAAAAGAGCAAATTTGTACAATGAGAATATTCGACAACGCATATTGTATTTAGAAAATGAAATTGCTGTAGGTGATTTTATGATGGTTGTGAAGAACAATTATTTTTGGTTAGAGCCTAAATCTGAGGCTGGTTTTATTGCTAATGGTGATATCATAGAAGTATTAGAAATTTTCGCTATTAAAGAATTGTACTCTTTTAAGTTTGCAGAGGTAAAAGTGCAGCTCGTTGATTATCCTAATATGAAACCTTTTGAAACCGTTTTGCTTTTAGATACTATTCAAGCGGTAACCCCTTCGCTTTCTTATGAAGATGGTAATCGACTCTATCAAAGCGTTATGGAAGATTATGATGGTGAGACATCGAAATATAAAAAATTCTTGGGTGTAAAAGGGAATAAATACTTTAATGCTTTACAAGTAAAATTCTCATATGCAATCACTTGTCATAAATCTCAAGGAGGACAATGGGATTCTGTTTTTGTGGAGCAACCCTATTTGCCAAATGGTGTGGATAAGGAATATTTACGCTGGCTATACACGGCGGTCACAAGGGCCAAAAAACAGCTCTATCTTATCGGTTTCAAGAACGATTTTTTTCTTGATGGGGAATAAGTTAAATTCGTTATGAATATATATGTTCAAAAGACATGTGTAACAATGGTATAAAATTTGTTACTAAATAAATAGGATGACTTAAGTATTTGGTTGACCTGAAGACTGTAAAGTTTTCTATATTAAATTTTGAATAAAAATAATGACAGCCGAAACCGTTACTAGTATATTTTTAGGAATAGGGCTTGCAGCTTCTGTAGGTTTTAGAATTTTTCTTCCCTTATTTGCTTTGAGCCTTGCAGCTTTTTTTGGTGAGTGGGAGCTCAATGAAAGTTGGCAATGGATTGGAAGCCTAGCAGCGCTAATTACATTAGGCGTGGCGATGTTGATTGAAATTTTTGGCTATTTTATTCCTTGGGTAGATAATTTGCTTGATAGCATAGCAATACCTTTGGCAGCTATTGCAGGTACAGCTGTAATGGTTAGTACGGTTGCAGGTTTAGATCCTATGGTTACATGGTCGTTGGCGATTATTGCTGGCGGTGGAACCGCTACTGCTATAAAAGGAGCGGGCGCGACGACAAGACTTGCATCTTCTACCTCAACTGGTGGATTAGGCAATCCAATTGTTTCAACCGTAGAAACAGGAACTGCAGTTGCCGTTACTGCGGCGTCTATTTTTGCACCAGTAATTGCTGTGATTTTAGTGATTATTATCCTGTTTATCATTTTCCGAATCTATAGAAAAATACGGCCTAGAGCCAAAACATAATTTCCCATTAAAACTCAAGAATTGTGAAAATAATTGCGATGATACCTGCGCGGTATGCGGCATCAAGATTTCCAGCGAAATTAATGCAAGATCTTTCTGGAAAACCAGTAATCTTGAGAACATACGAGGCTGCAATAAATACCGAATTGTTTGATGAGGTTTATGTAGTTACCGATAGTAGCATAATTTTTGATGTTATAACTGAAGCAGGCGGTAAGGCCATTATGAGTCTTAAAGAACATGAATGTGGTAGTGATCGTATTGCAGAAGCCGTTACTAATATGGATGTCGATATAATTGTCAATGTTCAAGGTGATGAGCCATTTACAGATAAAAAAAGTTTGGCTGGAGTTTTAGCAGTTTTTAAGACGGATACTAAATCAGAAATCGATCTAGCTTCGCTTATGGTGCGTATATCTGATAGCGAAGAAATAGAAAATCCGAATACTGTAAAGGTGATTGTTGATAATCGAAATTTTGCTTTATATTTTTCGAGGTCACCAATTCCTTATCCTAGAGCAAAAGAAATAGACGCTCCTTATTATAAACATAAAGGTATTTATGCTTTTCGTAAAAGCGCTTTGATGGATTTTCAGAGACTACCCATGCTTGAACTAGAAGCGACTGAAAAGATTGAAGCTATTCGTTATTTAGAATATGGTAAGAAAATAAAAATGGTAGAAACCAATGTTAGTGGTATTGAAATAGATACGCCTGAAGATCTGAAAAGAGCGCAAGCAGCATGGAAGTAGATTTTAGTAAGATTAAAGTTATTGGTTTTGATGCAGATGATACTTTATGGGTTAATGAAACCTATTTTAGAGATGCAGAGGAAAAATTTGCTAGTCTTTTAGATGGTTTTGAGACCAAGAACAAGATCGATCAGGAGCTCTTTAAAATGGAAATGAAGAACCTAGAGGTATATGGTTATGGAGTGAAAGGTTTTATGCTTTCTATGATAGAATCGGCTTTAGATTTATCGAATAATACGATATCGCAAGCAACGATTTCTAAAATTTTGAATCTAGGTAAGGAGATGATTATGCAACCAGTTGAGTTATTACCTGGTGTAAAGGAGGTTCTCGAACAATTGAGTAGCAAGTACCGTTTGATTGTTTTAACCAAAGGTGATTTGCTAGATCAAGAACGAAAAATTAAACGATCAGGATTATCAAAATACTTTCATCATATTGAAGTATTAAGTGATAAGAAAGAAGAAAACTATATACATTTGCTCGATCATTTAGAGATAGATGTAAAAGAATTTTTAATGATAGGTAATTCTCTGAAATCAGATGTATTACCACTAATTAATATAGGTGCGCAAGCGGTACACGTCCCGTTTCATACCACTTGGCAGCATGAGGAAGTAACGATTAATGAAGACGAATTTAAATATTTGAAAATTAATACTTTAAGCGATATTTTAAAGTATTTTTAATTTTGACTATGGATGTAAAGAAGGACATTAAGGCTGAAAAGCAGCTTTCCGCAAAAGGGACGACTTATCGTAATTTTCCAATGGTTCCAAGAGTGGTTTTTGGTGCCGATAGTTTTGATCAATTGGGAGCTATTTTATTGTCAAAACGAGCTCATTCCGATGCTCCGTTTATTTTTTTAGTAGATGATGTGTTCGAGGGAAAAGCATTGGCTGATAGAATACCATTGATTTTTAGTGATCAAATTATTTTTGTTTCGGCTAATGAAGAACCGAAAACTACACAAGTAGATGCTTTGGTAAATAAAATATTAGAAAGTTTTTCTGAATTACCATCTGGTATTGTAGGCATAGGTGGAGGTACCCTGTTAGATTTATCAAAAGCAGTTGCCATAATGCTCACAAATAAAGGAGGAGCAGCTGAATACCAAGGATGGGATTTGGTGCAAAAACCTGCAATTTATCACGTAGGTATTCCGACCATTAGTGGAACAGGAGCTGAAGTTTCAAGAACAACCGTTTTATTAGGTCCGGATAAAAAATTAGGAATCAATTCAGATTTCACCACTTTTGATCAAGTTATATTAGATCCTAATTTAACCCAAGATGTTTCAAAAGAACAATGGTTTTATACTGGTATGGATTGTTATATACATTGTATCGAATCATTAAATGGCACTTACCTCAATGCATTTAGTCAGAGCTATGGTGAAAAGGCTTTAGAGTTATGTCATGATGTATTTCTTGGTGATATATCGCCAGAAGATTCTCGCGATAAGTTGATGATGGCTTCTTGGCATGGTGGCATGAGTATAGCATATTCTCAAGTAGGTGTTGCTCATGCATTAAGTTATGGCTTGGGTTATTTACTAGGTGTGAAACATGGAATTGGTAACTGTTTGGTTTTTCAACATTTGTCTGAGTTTTATCCAGAAGGTGTAACGCTATTTAATAAAATGATAGCAAAACATGACATAAAACTTCCAACAGGTATTTGTTCGAATCTTAGCGATAGTGACTTTAATACCATGATTTCGGTAGCAATAGGCATGCATCCGTTATGGGAAAACGCTTTAGGACCAAACTGGAGAGCTACTATTACTGAGGAAAAGCTACGTTCGATTTACGAAAAAATATAAATTTATTTACACCGTACTAATGGCATTTGAATGCTATTGAATTTTTTACCTTATGCATGCAATCGCTAAATTTATATACTTCAAGTTAATGGGATGGAAGATCCAAGGGGATTTTCCTTTACATCTTAAAAAATGCGTAGTTGCAGTTGTGCCGCACACAAGTTGGCATGACTTCTACATTGGTATTATTATTCGAAATGTTTGGAGAGCTGAAATCAACTTCGTCGGAAAGAAAAGCTTGTTCAGAGCCCCTTTCGGGTGGTATTTTCGTTGGATGGGTGGTACACCTATTGATCGAACCAAGTCGACAGATTTTGTAACAGCTACTGCTAAGGTTTTTGAAGAAAAGGATGTTTTTCGATTGGCATTGGCCCCAGAAGGCACTCGAAAAAAAGTTCAAAAACTCAGAACCGGATTCTATTATATAGCCAAAGCTGCTGATGTTCCCATTTTAATGGTAGCCTTTGATTTTGAAAACAAACAGGTAAAGATTGCTGAACCCATCACTACTTCAGATGATTTAGAAGCTGATTTTGATAAGATAGATGCTTTTTTTAAAGGAGTAAACGGTAAAGTTGCCGCTTACAGTTATAGTTAATCTAACTTTTCAATCTTCTCTATCCTTTTAAGTTTAGGATATTCTTTCTTTTTTGTATTCCCCGGAAAAACCAAATTTGTACTAGAGTACGAACTTCCGAAAGTAATGCTAGCAGCATAAACTTGATCTATAGCATCTAAAACTTGATGATCTTGTAATTCTTTTAACGGATGTATAAAAACAGACCACATAACTTCATCACTAAGCGCATATTTCACATCTAATGCTGAATGAAAATTTGCTACTAAGGCATTTAATAATTGTTCTTCTTCTAAATCTTTTGTCTCAATAATCGGGGATATTATACGCATTCTGTTCGCGTTTTCATCATAAATGCAGTACAAAGGTCTTTGTTTGTAAGAAAATTGTATTGAATTTCCACTCGTTATTATCGTGTCTGAAACTTTGGTAATTAGATCGGTTAATTTTTCCGAACTCATGTCTTGTGATTGAATTGCAGTTAAAAAGGTTAGACTAAATAAAAGACAGAGATAGCGCATATTTTTCATTATGAAATTTAGGTATTGAGTCGTAGTTGTATCATAATAATTACAAAATTAAAAACACTTAAATAGTAACGATATTTTTACCGTTCATCTTATAAATCAGACAGTTAATCGAATTTTTCGTATAATATATCGAAATAGCTTTCGTTAATATTTGTAAGAAAAAAAATACAAACTATTAATTTAATTTTAAGATGAAACAAATTACGCTCTTCTTTATTTCATTCCTTTTCACGATAATTAGCTTCGGCCAAGACTTGAAGATTACAGAAATTATGTATAACCCAGGTGGGGGAGATAATCCTTGGGAATGGATAGAAATATATAATGCTGGTTCGGAGACTATAGATTTATCTGGTTATGTTTTGGATGACGCTTCAGGAACGGAATTGGCCACTTCAAATATTATGTCAGGACTTTTAAATCCTCAACAATCAGCCATTCTTTTTGATGCAGATGATATAGCTGCAGAACAATTTGAAGAGGTATGGGGTGATGTCGATTTAATTGCAGTTAGTAATTGGCCGACTTTAGGAAACTCTGGAGATGCCATTGGAATATGGGATAGTTATCAGAGTTATGATGGCGATCATCAAACACAATTGAATGCTTTTGAAAATGTAGCATATAAAAATACAGATGAAGGCTGGCCAAATGATGATGGAATGTCATCTATTTTTCTAATGGGGCTTGATTTAGATAATGAGACGGGTGCTAATTGGATGTTAAGTGTTGATGGTGTAGAAACGCCTTTAAATAATGCTTATGTAAGTATAGAACTTCATGATAATTCAGGCGCTGATATTGGTTCTCCAGGAGTGCAAGCTGGCCTAGAAGATACCGAAAAACCTATAATTATATGCCCTGAAGGTTTTACAATGCCCACAGATTCAGAAAGTTGTGATGCTAGTTTTTCAGTAGAATTACCTGAAGCAACTGATAATAGTGATGGTCAATTAACCTTAAACGGAGAGCGTAGTGACGGATTAGATTTGTTTTTTCCTTTTCCCTTAGGAGAAACAACCATTTCTTGGACGGCAATTGATGAAGCAGGAAACACTTCAGAACCTTGCTTGCAAGTAATTATAATTGTTGATGAAACTAATCCTATTGTTAATTGTCCTGAAAACATAGAAGCAATAAGTTTAGATGGCGATTCAGTAATGGCCGAATTTAGTAGTGCAACTGCTTCTGATCTTTGTGATACCGATGTGTCCTTAAGTGGTGTTCGAATGGATGGAGAAGAATTAGATGCATTATACCCTGTAGGAGAAACGATTATTACTTGGGTGGCTGTTGATAGCTCAGGGAATATGGCAGAATGCACACAAACCGTTACGGTTAGTTTTGTTCCTTCTGAAGAAAATGAAATCACATCATTTGTTATCGATGGTCAAATAGGAGAAACAGAAATTGATCAAGAAAATAACACAATTCAATTAGTAGTGCCCATTGGTACAGATGTTACCGCTTTAATACCTGAATTTGAAATATCAACTTATGCAACAGCTGTCGCTGGAATTGGTATACCTGTTGATTTTAGTACAACTCAAGCTTATATTGTGACGGCTCAAGACGGCACAACTCAAGAATGGATTGTAGACGTACAAATAGAAGAAGATGTAACAGCTCCTACTTTTGAAGTAAATGGAAATACATCAGATTTCACAACAGAATTAGAAGTTGGCGATACCTACTTTGTGGGCTTAGTAACAAACATAGTTGATGAAAGTATTACAACTACAGATATTACAGACGATGAATTAGTTGATACCTCGCAAGAAGGCGGACCTTTTACTGTGATATATCAAGTGAGTGATGGTGTAAATACTACAGTCATTGCAGAGACCATAATTGTTAATCCTATTGAGATCAACGATTTTGAAGTACTCAGTTTTACTTTAATAAATGCTGATACCAATGAAGATTTATTTACCATAGATGAAGGTATGCAAATTGATATCAATTCGTTACCGACTATGCATTTAGATATTAGAGCAAATACCACCGAAGATGTTGAAAGTGTGCGACTTTCTATAGCCGGAGCCTTAAGTAATTCAAGAACAGAAAGTCTACTCCCGTATGCTATGTTTCAAGATTTACCTATCGGAGATTATAAAGGAAGTGATTTTGTAATAGGAGATTATATGGCCACAGCAATTCCGTATTCTGATGATAGTCTAAGAGGATATATTGGTAATCCGTTTACTATCAACTTTAGTTTAACTGATAGTTGTCAAGATTTTGAAATTGTATTAGATGTTATTACAGATATTTTGACCTGTACAGGTACAGACGGCGCTGCAATTGTTGCGACCAATGGGGGAGTAGCCCCAATAAACTTTGTTTGGAGTCATGATGAACAATTAAATAGTGATATGGCTTCTGAATTGTCAGCTGGCAATTATACAGTTACGGCAATTGATGCTAATAATTGTTCTGCTGTGTTGATATTTAGTATGAGTGATCCTGAGCTTCCTGAAGTTACAATGCTTCCATTTGATCCAGTTTTAGATACCGACGAGTCCATCGTACTTTTTGAAGGGCAACCATTTGGTGGGAGTTATAGCGGGGAGGGAGTTGAAGACGGAGAATTTAATCCATCCGTTGGAAAAGGCATTTATGAAATCACCTATACCTACATTGATGAATTGACAGGTTGTGAGAATTCTGCAACCGGTGAAATAGAAGTAACATCAGCAGAAGTATTAGCTGTTGAAAGCTATACACTTGTTAATGCGGAGACTAACGAAGATTTATTTGATCTTGAAGAGGGAATGGTCATAGATATTAATAGCCTACCAACATTAAGATTAGATATTCGTGCAAATACGTCAGCTTCGGTAGAGAGTGTTCGATTATCATTATCAGGCGCACAGACTTCCTCGCGAACGGAGAGTTTAATTCCGTATGCGTTGTTTCAAGATTTACCTATTGGTGATTACAAAGGAAATGATTTTGTTGTAGGAGCGTATACGGTTACCGGAGTACCGTATTCTTTAGATAGTGCTAAAGGTGAATTAGGGAATCCGTTTGATATCAATTTTGAATTGGTTGATCCAAATTTGTCAGTAACAGCGTTTATGTTAGTAAATGCAGATACCAATGAAGATTTATTTTTAATTGAAGAAGGAATGATGATCTATATTAATGATTTGCCAACAGTTCATTTAGATATTCGCGCTATTACTACTGATGATGTAGAAAGTGTAAGATTATCATTAGCTGGTGCCATCACAACTGAGCGAACAGAGAGCCTGGTTCCTTATGCATTATTTCAAGATTTACCAATAGGAAATTATAAAGGCAGCGATTTTGTTCTTGGTACCTACGCGGTAACTGCTGTACCATATTCTCTAGATAGAATGAATGGTGAAATGGGAACTTCCTTGACCATTAATTTCGAAATTGTGGATACCGAACGAGATGGAAAAAGTGTAAATAGCTTGATTATTTCTCCAAACCCTTCGAATATTAGAGCTAATCTAAGTTTTGATACTCCTGTTGAACTAATGAGCATAGTAATTTATGATACGCATGGTCGACTAGTACGAACCTTTAAGGGCGAAAAAACGAGACAAGGCGAAATATATAATCTTGATGTCAAGTCATTACAATCTGGTAATTACTTCATTAAAGCCATAGATATAAAAGGGAGTGCTCATAGTGGGCAAATGCTCATTAAAAAACAATAATGTAAGTCTCACGTGTTAAAAACGCGACCTGAATTTCAGGTCGCTTTTTTTATTTCATTTTTTCTCTTTGTTCTTGCAGCGCAGCGGTCTTGCCTCTAATTTTATTCTTGCATGGTATGATATACATTCTGTACATCATCATCTTCTTCAATCTTTTCTAGAAGCTTTTCTACATCAGCAGCTTCTTCTTCAGAGAGTTGCTTGGTCACTTGAGGAATGCGTTCAAAACCAGAAGATAGAATCTCGAGTTGACGAGTTTCTAATTCCTTTTGAATAGCCCCAAAACTTTCAAAGGGCGCATAAATTAAAATACCATCGTCATCAACAAAAACCTCTTCTGCACCAAAATCAATCATTTCTAATTCTAGCTCTTCAGGGTCAATACCTTCTGCAGGAATTCTAAAATTACAAGTATGGTCGAACATAAATTCAACAGAACCTGAAGTACCTAGGTTTCCGTTGCACTTATTGAAATAACTTCTCACATTTGCTACGGTTCGTGTATTGTTATCTGTCGCGGTTTCTACCAATATAGCAATGCCATGAGGTGCGTAACCTTCAAATAAAATTTCCTTGAAATCACCTAAGTTTTTATCACTAGCACGCTTTATAGCACGCTCAATATTGTCTTTGGGCATGTTGACAGACTTTCCATTCTGAATAACTGCACGAAGCTTAGAATTCGAATCAGGGTCTGGGCCTCCTTCTTTTACAGCCATAACAATGTCTTTGCCAATACGTGTAAAGGCCTTAGACATGGCTGACCATCGTTTCATTTTTCTAGCCTTTCGAAATTCAAAAGCTCTTCCCATAGTATATTGTTATTTTATATGCGCTAAAGCAAATTTAATAAAATCAATCGCAAGCACAAATGAGAAATTTATTCCTCGTTAAATTTTCAATTTTGCTAACTGCTAACTGCTAACTGCTAACTGCTAACTGCTAACTGCTAACTGCTAACTGCTAACTGCTAACTTCTTATTTTACCCTTCAATAATCTCTTCAATCGTATGGGCTAGCTTGAAATCTTTTTCAGTTACGCCACCTGCATCATGCGTATTCAAACGAATATGTAAATTTTTGTAGACGTTACTCCAATCAGGGTGATGGTCTTGTGCTTCGCATTCAAAGGCGATTCGGGTCATGGTTGCAAATGCTTCTTTGAAATTGTCAAACTCAAATGAAGTTTCAATAGCACCTTCAACAAATTCCCATCCGTCTAATTTCCCTAAATATTCATGTATTTGCTGGTCTGATAATTTTTCCATTTTTAATAGTTTTATTGTCATTTCCGATGAGGCGGAAATTTTTAGTTTTCTTCAAATTAATATTCTAAAAGTAATCAAATTAAAACATGATGATCTATAATATCTTGATAACCAAATTGAAGGTTTTTAGGTAATCTGTTATCCTTTGGTAATACAGCTAAATATCGTTCTTCATTAGTTGTAAAAACCCTTTTATAAATTGGGTTAAAAGTTCCAATACGATCAATAACTTCTTTGGTGAAATCTTCGTGATGAACAAGGTCTTGACTACCCAAATGATAAACGCCACTTTTATTTCGATTAATTAGATAATGAATTTGTTGCGTTAGCTTATCGTCATTAGTTACATTCAACACCAAATTAGGAAAGACTTCAATGGGTTCATTCTCAAGAATAAATTTCTTAATTTCCTTTATTCTAGGTGACCCATTACCAAATACCATAGGTACTCGTAAAATGGCCATTTTGTTTTTAGGAAGCCGAAGTAACATATTCTCAATCTTAATTTTCAAGCGACCATAAACACTTTCTGAGAGTGTTTTGTCATTTTCATAAGATGGATATTTGCTGTAGGCATCAAATACATTTGCAGAAGAAATAAAATAGAGCTTGCAATTAATTTTTGAAATGTATTCTGTGATATGCTGATGCGCCTGAACTTGTGCTGCAAAGTTTCCCCGCAAGGCAGATATTATAAAATCGGGCTTTACTTTCTCAAGAATATCGAAGATGTCATCTTCTTGCAGGTCATATTTAAAAAACTGCTTGTTACTTTCAAAAGATTTTCGGGCAGAAAAATAGGTGCCATAAGTGTCAAAATATTTGCAGAGCTCCTTATAAATGGCATTTCCGATAAAACCACTTCCGCCTAGAATAAGTATTTTTTTTCGTTCCAAAAGCTAGAATATTGATTGTTCAGCTTCAGTCGTTAGACGTTCCAAAGCTTCCATTCCTAATTTTGAATTTCCTTTTTTATTGAGACCGGGAGACCAAGTAGCTACGCAAAACTGATTTGGTAGCAAGGCAGTAATCCCTCCACCAACGCCACTTTTACCTGGAAGTCCAACTTCAAAAGCAAATTCACCAGCTTCATCATAAAAGCCACAAGTTAGCATCAAAGCATTTATTCTTTTAACCTGAGTTAAGGTCAAGAAGGTATTATCTCTTTGGCATTTTCCGCGATTCATAAAAATGTAAAAAGCTTGAGTAAGTTGTTCACAGTTCATTGCAATAGAACATTGATGAAAGTAAAAATCAAGAACTGTTTCTACATCATTTTCTAAATTGCCGTATGACTTTAAAAGATTAGCAGTTGCATAATTTCTATAGCCAGTTGTTTTTTCCGATTGAGCGACACTTTTATCAAAGTCAATACTTTGATCGTCTACTAATTCTCTAACAAATGCTAAAAAATCTTCTTTCGGGTTTTTAAGATGAGTTACTAAAATATCAGCGACTACAATTGCACCAGGATTTATTAATGGATTTCTAGGAATTCCGTTTTCAGCTTCAAGCAATGATAAATGGTTGAAGGGGTCTCCCGATGGTTCCACATTAATCCGTTCCCATATTGCGGGTCCAATTATATTAATTGCCTTTGTTAGACTAAGTACCTTAGAGATACTTTGTATAGAAAATCGTTCTGACCAATCACCCGAGGAGTATCCTTTTTTGTTATGATCTACTAAGAATATTCCAAATTTTTGTGCATCTACCTTAGCCAATTCAGGAATGTATGCAGCTACTTTTCCTCGTTCTGAAGCCTGAGAACAAGTAACGTGTATACCATCAATAATTTTTTGGTAATCTATCATTGGGTTTTGTAAAAAGGGAGCTTGACAACGGTCGCTGGCACAGCATTTTTACGAATCTGAATCAAAATTTTACTTCCTACTGTAGAAAAAATTGTTGGTACATAACCAAGACCAATACCTTTACCCATTGAGGGAGACATGGTACCCGAAGTTACGATGCCGATTTTCTTTCCTTGTGAATCTACAATATCATAATCATGTCTTGGAATTCCGCGTTCGTCTAATTCAAAAGCGATTAGTTTTCGTTCAGGACCATGAGCTTTGATCGTAGATAAGGCTTCTGAATTCACAAAATCTTTCGTAAACTTTGTTATCCATCCTAAGCCAGCTTCAAAAGGAGAGGTTGTATCGCTAATATCGTTTCCATATAAACAATACCCCATTTCTAAGCGTAAAGTATCTCTGGCGGCTAATCCAACTGGTTTGATGCCGAAATCTGCTCCGGCTTCAAAGACTTTATCCCAAACTTGATTTACTTCTTCGTTTTTACAATAGATTTCAAATCCGCCAGAACCGGTATATCCAGTTGCAGAAATAATAACATTATCAATGCCTGCAAAATCGGCAACCTCAAAATGATAGAATTTTATTGCAGCCAAATCCACAGAAGTCAAACTTTGCATCGCTTCAACTGCTTTAGGGCCTTGTATAGCTAAAAGAGAATATCCTTCTGAAATATCGCGCATATCAGCGTTGAATTCATCATTGTATTTCGAAATATGATTCCAGTCCTTCTCTATATTAGAAGCATTTACAACCAAAAGATACTGTTCTTCTTTGATTTTATAAACGATCAGGTCATCAACAATACCACCTGTTTCATTAGGTAAGCAGCTATACTGCGCTTTTCCGACAGTTAATTTACTAGCGTCGTTAGAAGTGACTTTCTGAATTAGGGACAAAGCATTAGGACCTCCAATTAAGAACTCTCCCATATGGGAAACATCAAAAACACCAACACCTTTTCGTATTGTTTCATGTTCTGCATTCACGCCTTCATAAGAAACTGGCATATTGTATCCTGCGAAAGGAACCATTTTGGCACCTAAAGCTTCATGGGTTGCACTTAAAGCGGTGTTTTTCATTTTGCTATTGTTTATATAGCAAAGCTATTGAATAATTACAGGACCAAAAAAGAGAACTGATTGTTTTCTAAACTATTTTATTTAGAGAATTATCGATGCAATAAAAACGCTTTTAAATCGTCATAGCTTTTAGTTGGTATGGATTTCTTCTCTTTATCCATCACTTTTTTAATCTGTTCAGGAATCGAAATAGTCTCTGGAATGGTTTCTTCAACGACATCTAAAAATTTCACAGGATGTGCCGTTTCTAAAAAGATGCCGTAGGTGTCAGGATTAGATATTTGATGTTTTTTCAATCCTAAGTATCCAATTGCGCCATGTGGGTCTGCGACGTATTTAGAATCTCTGTAAATCGATTTCATTGCTTCTTTAGTTTCCTCATCTGAAAAGGTAAAAGAAGAAAGGTTTTGTTTTAGTTTTTCCAAATTGTCATCAAACAAATGACGAATGCGAATAAAATTACTCGGATCACCAACATCCATTGCGTTTGAAATAGTAGCTATAGATGGTTTAGGATTATAAACACCAGTATTCATAAACTCAGGCACGGTATCATTTACATTCGTAGCTGCAATGAAATGCTTTACAGGCATTCCAAGTTTCTGAGCTACCATACCAGCACAAACATTACCAAAATTACCACTAGGAATAGAGAAAACGATTTCTTTTCCTTGCGATTTAGCTTGTTTGTAGGCGAATAAGAAATAAAATAACTGTGGTAACCATCGCGCAACATTTATCGAATTCGCTGAAGTCAATTGCATTTTACTTAAAAGTGCTTCATCTAAGAAAGCAGTCTTTACCATTTTCTGACAGTCATCAAAAGTACCGTCTACTTCTAAAGCAGTAATGTTTTGACCTAAGGTGGTAAGTTGACGCTCTTGAATATCACTTACTTTACCATTAGGGTATAGAATAACAACTTTAACTCCGTCAACACCTAAAAATCCGTTTGCTACGGCGCCTCCAGTATCTCCAGAGGTTGCAACCAAAACTGTAACCTCATTTGTAGTGTTTTCAGAGAAATACCCTAAGCAATTGGCCATAAAACGAGCGCCTACATCTTTAAAAGCCATAGTAGGGCCGTGAAATAATTCTAGAGTAGCAATATTTTCTTCGATTTCAACAACAGGGAAATCAAAGTCTAAAACAATTGCTAAAATCTCTCGTAGTTTCTCATTCGGTATCTCATCACCAACAAACTGATGAATGGCATTAAATGCGATTTCTTGATTAGAAAGATTTTCAATACCCTTGAAAAATGAATCGGGTAGTGGCGTGATACTTTCAGGAAAGTACAAGCCACGATCTGGTGCAATTCCTTTAATAACTGCATCTTTAAAAGATACTTCAGGTGCTTGTTTATTTAGGCTGTAGAATTTCATTAACGTAAAATTTGACGGGTGATGGATGACGGATGACCGATGAATTCCAGGTTTTTATTTTATGTTTTTTCTAAAAGCACTCATCATGTTCATAAGATGGTATGCTTCATTGTATAGTTCGGTAAATTTCTCTTCCTTGATATAATTTCTTCTTTTGGCTTTAAATAGGCAAGTTATAACTTCTGCTAACGATCGAATTGAGTATCCTATGAATTTTTTCTGTTCCGGATTTGATTGCCCGATTGAACCTTCTGAAATATTCAATGCTATAGAATCTGATGCTCTACTAATTTGTGACGCTAAATTGAATTTTTCCCTGTCTGGAAAACCCAATGCTAATTGGTTAATGATTTCACCAAAGTCCATTGCTTTTTGCCAAATAAGGAGTTTTTCAAATTTAAACTTGTTCATAATTTTAATGTTTTAGTAACATTATTCAAACAATCCATCTTCCATCTTCCGTCATCAGTCTTCTGTCCAATTTCACATCATCTTTATTCCTTCTGAATTAATTTTTGAGATGTGAATATCAAAGTCTATTCCTATATCTTGATAGATACGCTTCATTGCCTCCCCAACGTTTTGAGCAGTTTCTCCACCTTTGCTAAATGAAAAGATAGAAGGGCCGGAGCCTGAAATTCCGCATCCAAGAGCGCCAGCCTCTATTGCAGCTGCTTTGACATCATCAAAACCCGGAATTAAAATCGATCGAATTGGCTCAATAATATGATCTTCTAATGAGCGACCTATTAAATCGTAATCGTCTTTGAAGAGCCCGGCAACTAGGCCGCCAACATTTCCCCATTGCTTAATTCCATCGGCCAAAGAGATGTTGTTTTTTAGTACTTTTCTAGAATCTGAGGTTTTAACTTCGATCTGTGGATGAATTACGGTTGCAAACAATTCATTCGGACTCGGAATGGTTACTACATCTAAAGGATCATAGCTGCGAACCAATGTGAAACCACCAAATAGGGCAGGAGCAACATTATCAGCGTGCGCTACGCCACTTGCTAGGCGTTCACCTTCCATAGAAAATTTTACTAATTCTAATGTAGAAAAAGGCTTTCCTAATAATTCATTCATAGCCCAGACAGCACCTGTAGAACTTGCTGCGCTACTTCCAATTCCGCTACCTGCTTTTATTTTTTTATAGATTTCAATTTCGAAACCACCTTGATAGTCACTTGCTTCTAATAATGCTAATCCGGCTACACCAGCAACATTTTGCAAGGTTTCCATGGGTAGATCTTGGCCTTCGAGTTTGCTAATTCGAATACCTTTTACCGAGGTTTTTTGAACCACCATTTCATCACCTACGGAATCTAAAGCAACCCCGAGAACATCAAATCCGCAGGATATGTTCGCTATAGTTGCAGGGCAAAAGACTTTGATTGTTTCCATGTTTAGAAATTTCCGATTCGAATAATATCTGCGAATATACCTGAAGCTGTTACATCAGCACCTGCACCTGCACCTTTTATGATCAAAGGTTGGTTAGGGTATCTCTCGGTAAAGAACAAAACAATATTGTCACTTCCTTCAAGATTGTAAAAATCATGTCCTTTCGGTATTTGTTGTAGACCGACACTAGCATTCCCATCTTCGAACTGCGCTACATATTTCAATTTGCTTTCCGCATTTACTGCATCAGTATATAGTTTTTGAAAGCTGGTTTCATTTTTAACTAATGAAGCAAAGAAATCTTCATTATTATCGGTGTCTAAACTTTCTTGTGGAAGGAAAGATTGATTTTGAATATCTTCAATTTCCAATTGGTTTCCGCTTTCACGTGCGAGAATCAAAATCTTCCGCATAACGTCAACACCGCTTAAATCTATTTTTGGGTCTGGCTCAGTATAGCCTTCTTCTTGTGCCTGTTTTACCACATCATGAAATGTGGTTTGGTCATTAAAATTATTGAATACAAAGTTCAAGCTGCCAGATAAAACAGCTTGGATTTTTAAAATTTTATCTCCTGAAGTAATCAGATGTTTTAAAGTGTCTATTATCGGTAAACCAGCTCCTACATTTGTTTCAAAGAGAAAAGGAGCATTATAAGTTCGCGCTAATTCTTTTAATTCTATATAATTTGAATAATTCGAAGAACAAGCAATTTTATTACAAGTAACAACAGAAATACTATTCTTAAGATAAGCGTTATAACTTTCAGAAACCTCCATACTTG
This sequence comes from uncultured Flavobacteriaceae bacterium, assembly GCA_938009735.1. GTDB lineage: Bacteria > Bacteroidota > Bacteroidia > Flavobacteriales > Flavobacteriaceae > Maribacter_C. The sequence continues at coordinate 20,532 of CALLIG010000091.1, read as the reverse complement.
CTGTATTGTCAACGAAGATGCTATTACGGAAATTAAGTTGATTTACTTTTTCAAAAAACTGCTCTTTGTTTGCTTTCTCGCCAGAAGCTAAATTAGCTTCCCAATTTTTTAGAGAAATTCCATCTTCATCAAAAACCATGGTTCGGGAGTTTGATAAACCAACAACTCTTATATTAAGTTTCAAGTTTTCTTTAAGGTATTTCTTCTGTTGAGCAATTTGATTTAAGAACTTAGCACCAACATTTCCAACACCCATTACAAATAGATTGAGTTGTTTGATATTCTCCTCGAAAAATTGCTCATGTAATGCATTCAAAGCTTTCTTAACATCTTCCGCCTTAATTACGGCTGAAATATTACGTTCTGAGGCCCCTTGGGCAATGACTCTAATATTAACATTATTCTTGCCGAGCGTACTAAACATTTTACCGCTTAGGCCTTGATGACTTTTCATATTGTCACCAACAAGAGCGATAATTGCCAAATCTTTCTCAGCGATAACGGGTTTTATTTTCCCTCTTTCGATTTCATATTCAAAAGCCGAATTAACGATAATAACTGCTTTATGAATATCATCTGCTGAAATACCTACACATATTGAATGCTCTGAAGAGGCCTGTGTTATAAGAACTACGCTTATTTCTGATTGTGAAAGTACTTCAAAGAAACGTTTTGAAATACCAGGTATGCCAACCATTCCTGGCCCTTCTAAAGATAAAAGAGAAATGTTTTCTATATGACTGATACCACGAACAGTCTTGCCTTTAGTATTTTTATTTTTAGTAATTAAAGTTCCAGCATCTTCAGGTTTAAAAGTATTCTTAATAACTATCGATATGCCTTTTGCAAGAACTGGTTGTATAGTTGGGGGATATAAAACTTTAGCACCAAAATGAGAAAGCTCCATTGCTTCTTCATAAGATATATGCGGAATCGCTTTTGCTTGCTTTACCAATTTAGGATTTGCAGTATACATACCGCTAACATCTGTCCAAATTTCTAATACCTGTGCATCAATTGCAGCAGCAAAAATAGCTGCTGTATAATCTGATCCGCCACGACCTAGTGTTGTTGGATTTCCGTTGGCCGAAGAAGCAATAAAACCTGGGGCGACTATAATTTTATTTGACGTCGAATTCACATATTTCGCGCAATTGCTATAAGTAGTTTCAAAATTTACTGCGGCCTTTCCGTTGATATCATTAGTTTTAATAAGATCTCTGCTGTTTGTTTGAATCGCATCTAAACCTTGTTCTTTAAAATATTCGCAGATAATATAAGAAGATAGCATTTCACCATAGCTCACAATTTTATCAGATAACTGAGGCGTGATCTCTCCAATTAAAAAAGCACCTTCCAGTAAAGTCTCCAGAGCATTTAAATCACTCTTTACTTTGCTTAAAACTTTACTTTGAGCTTTTATTGGTATTAGTTCTTTGATTGTTGCTAGGTGCCTATTTTCAATACCTGACAAAGAAGTCTTGTATTCAGAATCTTGATTAGACGCCAATTGCGCCGTTTGTAACAGAACATCGGTTATGCCACCGAAAGCAGAAACAACAACTATGGTTTTATTGGAACTTTCGTTTGATACGATTTCTTTTACAAGTGTAATATTAGTAGCGTTGGCAACAGAAGTGCCTCCGAATTTTAAGACTTTCATGATACAGGAATTAGAATAAATTTTTGAAACAAGTACCTAAATAGGTGTAACGGACGAATATTATATAACAATTTACCCCAAAGGGGTTGTAGTGGCAGTTGTAGAGCTGTAGCCATTTGTGTTAGAAAAAAGTGTTGCTATGTCCGTTTTTTGAAAAAGCATAAGTCTATTAAAGTAGTAAAAGTAGTACTTTTGAAAGTCTAAACAAACCTCCGTTATTATTTTTACAGAATTGTTAAAAAACATGAGTAAAAATCACAAAATGGACGAAAGACATTCTATTTGCCATTAAACCAATAAGATAAGTTTCTATTTATGAAAATATTTTCTGCAGAGCAGATTTATGCTGCTGATAAATTTACAATTGAAAAACAAGAAATTACGAGCGATGAACTCATGGAGCGTTCCGCAGTTCAGATTTTTAATTGGATACATTCACGCATGCAGGGAGCACCTGTAAAAATTCATTTATTCTGCGGAATTGGTAACAATGGAGGAGATGGTATTGCTTTAGCAAGGCACTTACAAGAGCATGGTTATAACATTGGTGTTTATGTGGTGAATTATAGTAAAACACGTTCGAAAGATTTTCTAATTAATCTAGACCGATTAAAGGATCGTAAAATATGGCCAGAATTTTTGGATTCAGAATGTATGCTTCCGGCAATTGGTCGCGATGATATTATTGTTGATGCTATTTTTGGAATTGGGTTGAATAGAAAACCAGCCAGTTGGGTAGTAAAATTGATGGATCATCTTCATAAAACAGAAGCTTTTATTCTTTCTGTAGATATTCCGTCAGGATTATATACGGATAAACTTCCTGAGGATGCAAATGCTGTGGTAAAAGCAAATTTTGTATTGAGTTTTCAAGCTCCTAAGTTGGTTTTTTTTCTTCCTGAAACGGGAATTTATAGCAATCAATGGGAGATTTTAGATATTGGTTTAGACCCTGAATTTCTAACCAAGACAGAGACCGAATATGAACTTATTGGAAAGCATGAGGTATTACCTTTTTACATCCCTAGAGAAAAATTTTCGCATAAAGGTTCTCATGGGCATTCGCTTATTATTGGTGGTAGCAAAGGTAAGATTGGTGCCGTACAATTAGCTGCTAGAGCATGTTTGAATATCGGTAGCGGTTTGGTAACTGCTTACATTCCTGATTGTGGTTATGTGCCCATGCAAACAGCTTTACCTGAGATTATCGTTATTACCGAAGGTGATGCAATAATTTCGAAAATTGAATACACTATTTCTCCAGATGTTATTGGAGTAGGGGTAGGACTAGGAACTGATGATGTTACTGTTAAGGCATTTACAGATTTTCTTAAAGCCAATAAATCTCCTTTAGTTGTTGATGCAGATGGTTTAAACATACTATCACTTAAGAAAACAGCACTTAAAAAATTACCACCTCAAACTATTCTAACACCTCACCCAAAAGAATTAGAACGATTAATTGGAAAATGGAAAGATGATTTTGATAAGCTTGAAAAAACCAAAGTCTTTTCAAAAAAATATGATTGCATAGTAGTTATCAAAGGGGCAAATACCATTACAATTTATGATGACAAAGCGTATGTCAATACAACTGGCAACCCAGGTATGGCAAGCGCAGGTACTGGAGATGTTTTAACAGGTGTTATAACAGGTTTAGTTGCTCAAGGTTACGAACCACTAAAGGCTGCAATTTTTGGAGTATATCTTCATGGTAGAGCAGGTGATATTGCTGTTGAGCAAACTGGGTATCAATCTTTAACTGCTTCTAAAATCATACAGGGTATTGGAATGGCTTTTATTGATTTATTTAAAATGCCAGAGCCACCTAAGCCTCAAGAAGAACAGCCACAACAATAATCAAGAAGATATAATACAAATAAAAAAGGACCCTTATTAAAGGGTCCTTTTTTTGTATTTAGATATGAAGTTTAATTTTATGATTTAACTCGGCGTCTTACCCAAGCTAATGCATTGTCAAATTCAATAAAGAATTTCATTGGCTTCTTATAGAAAAGTTTTTCAATTTTGAAATTGTGCATATCAATTTCCTTTACAGAAACTATTGCAAATGCTTTTAAGTTAGCGAGACCTCTTATATATGTATATACAGTAGGATCTATAGCATACGAGTTTTTTCTTAAGCTGATATAGCCAAAATCTTTATCTCTAAAATGTATTTCAGCAATTCCTAATATTTGATAAGCACGCTCTAAAGTTAATGTTGCTCCTTCATCAAATACCGATACCATATAATTATCGTATACCTGAACGGTTCCGATTTCTAATTGGTACTCTCTAACAATAATCGTTTTCTTCGTTTGTCCCACTCTCATCTCAAATGTTTTATAGCATCTTAGACGAAAGTATAGTTACATAACTCGAATGGAAAAAATAATAGATGAACAACGAAAATATCGTGTATACTGCTTAGCTCTGCGATTTACTGTGTTTCATTTCTTACTACCCTAAGTTTTAGAAATAAAAAAAGGAGTCATTATATATGACTCCTTTTGTTCTATTTTCTTACGAAAATTAGGTTTTAGTAGATTTTTGAGCTTTTTTAATTTTAATAGTAAGCTCTTCGGTCTTCTTATTAAGGTCCATATGAATACTATCACCTTCTTCAAGCTTTGAATTAACGATTTCCTCAGCTAGCGTATCTTCAATATATTTTTGAATGGCTCTTTTGAGTGGTCGCGCACCGTATTGTTTATCAAATCCTTTTTCGGCGATATAATCTTTAGCTTTGTCAGTAAGCGTTAATTCATAACCGATATCTTTAATTCTTGCGTATAATTTAGCAAGCTCAATATCAATGATCTTATGAATATCTTCTCTTTCTAAAGGATTGAAAACAATAACGTCATCAATTCTATTCAAGAATTCTGGAGCAAAAGCTTTCTTTAATGCATTTTCAATAACTCCTTTCTGGTGAGTGTCTGCTTGAGATTTCTTAGCAGATGTACCAAAACCTACACCTTGACCAAAATCTTTCAATTGACGTGCTCCAATATTGGAAGTCATAATAATAATTGCATTTCTAAAATCAATTTTTCGACCTAAGCTATCAGTAAGGTAACCGTCATCTAAAACCTGCAATAGCATATTAAAGACATCAGGATGCGCTTTTTCAACTTCATCCAATAGTATTACTGAATATGGTTTGCGACGTACTTTTTCTGTAAGTTGACCGCCTTCTTCATAACCAACATATCCTGGAGGTGCACCTACCAATCGTGAGATTGCGAATTTCTCCATATACTCACTCATGTCAATACGAATAAGAGCATCTTCAGAATCAAATAGCTCTTTTGCTAGTACTTTAGCCAATTGCGTTTTACCGACACCAGTTTGACCTAAGAAAATAAATGATCCGATAGGCTTGTTTGGATCTTTTAAGCCTGCTCTGTTTCTTTGAATAGCTTTTGCAACCTTGGAAACAGCTTCATCTTGACCAATTACATTGGCTTTAATCAATTCAGGTAATTCTGCTAGTTTATTACTTTCTGTCTGAGCGATTCTATTTACTGGAATCCCACTCATCATAGAAACAACATCAGCCACATTATCTTCAGAAACAGTTTCTTTATTTAATTTACTATCGTCTTCCCATTTTTCTTGAGCAATAGCCAGTTCTTTTTCTATACGTTTTTCGTCATCACGAAGCTTTGCAGCCTCTTCATATTTCTGCTTTTTAACAACGCTATTTTTCAATTCGCGAACATCATCAAGCTGCTTTTCAAGTTCAACAATTTGCTTAGGAACATCCATATTAACAATATGAACACGAGAACCAGCTTCATCTAAGGCATCAATAGCCTTGTCTGGAAGAAATCTATCCGTCATATATCGATTCGTCAGCTTAACACAAGCAACAATAGCTTCATCAGTATAGCTCACATTATGGTGATCTTCGTATTTACCTTTGATATTTTGAAGTATCTCAATCGTCTCATCTACACTAGTAGGTTCAACGATAACCTTTTGAAAACGACGTTCTAAAGCGCCATCTTTTTCAATATACTGTCTATACTCATCTAAAGTAGTAGCACCTATACATTGAATTTCACCACGCGCTAATGCAGGTTTGAACATGTTAGAAGCATCTAGACTTCCTGTAGCCCCACCAGCACCTACTATGGTATGAATTTCATCAATAAAAAGAATAACATCATCATTCTTCTCTAATTCATTCATAACCGCTTTCATGCGTTCTTCAAACTGACCTCTATATTTAGTTCCAGCTACTAAAGAAGCAAGATCTAAGGTTACCACGCGTTTTCCGTAAAGAATGCGTGACACTTTTTTATTTATAATCCGTAAAGCAAGACCTTCAGCAATGGCACTTTTACCAACACCAGGCTCCCCAATTAATAATGGATTATTCTTTTTTCTTCTACTTAAAATTTGAGAAACTCGTTCAATCTCTTTTTCTCTACCAACAACAGGGTCTAATTTATTCTCTTCGGCCATTGCAGTAAGATCGCGTCCGAAGTTATCTAAAACCGGAGTTTTGGATTTTTTATTCCCTTTTTGATTTGATGCTCCACCAAAACTACTTTCCTTACCTTCATTGGTATCCTCATTTTCACTCGGAAAAGATTCTGAAGTAGGTGCATCAACTATATCATCGTCACTCGTAATCATAAATTTAAACTGTTCTTTTACACCATCATAATCTACTTTCAACTTGTGAAGTAGTTTAGTGGTTGGGTCATTTTCATTTCTCAAAATACAAAGTAGGAGGTGCGCTGTATTAATAGAAGAACTTTGAAAAAGTTTAGCTTCTAAAAAAGTGGTCTTTAAGGCTCTTTCCGCCTGCCTTGTTAAATGCAGGTTCTTTTTATCTTTTTGAAGACTACTCGGGTTCGGGTTTGAAGGACTAAGAATTTCTACTTTTCGTCGTAGGTGGTCTAGGTCAACATCAAGTGCGTCAAGAATGCTTATAGCTTTACCATTACCATCACGTAATAAACCAAGCATTAGGTGCTCGGTGCCAATAAAATCATGGCCTAGCCTTAACGCCTCCTCTTTACTGAAAGCAATCACATCTTTAACTCTTGGGGAAAAATTATCATCCATAAATTCTGCTTATCAGCAATAAAATTAGTAAATCTCAAGCAATCTAAGGCAAATACTATACCTCAATTCATTTAATTATTTCGAAATGACGAAAAAAGGAATGAATTACAAAATATTTAACATTCTAATTGTAAACTAATCACAACGAAGAAAGTGTTAATAAATTGTTTACTAAAGTATTTGATATGTGCTTTAAAGGCTTCGATTTTGAGTATATTGGCTTACTTTTTTAATCAATAAAAATTAGCAAAATTTTAAAATGGCGGAAGGCGAAAAATTGATACCGATTAACATCGAAGACGAAATGAAATCTGCCTACATTGATTATTCAATGTCGGTCATTGTGTCACGTGCACTACCAGATGTCAGGGATGGCTTAAAACCAGTTCACCGAAGAGTGCTCTACGGAATGCATGAATTAGGTGTTCGATCTAATAGTTCACACAAGAAATCTGCCCGTATTGTGGGTGAAGTTTTAGGTAAGTATCACCCTCATGGCGATACTTCTGTATATGATTCTATGGTTCGTATGGCTCAAGAATGGAGTTTACGCTACATGTTAGTAGACGGTCAGGGTAACTTTGGTTCGATCGATGGTGATAGCCCAGCAGCAATGCGTTATACTGAGGCGCGTATGCGTAAGATCGCAGATGACATGTTGGCTGATATAGATAAAGACACGGTTGATCACCAACTAAACTTTGATGATTCTCTAGAAGAACCAACTGTTTTACCAGCAAGAGTTCCAAACTTATTAGTCAACGGTGCATCAGGTATTGCTGTAGGTATGGCAACAAATATGCCACCTCATAATTTAACTGAGGTTATTGACGGTACTATTGCGTATATAGAAAACAATGACATTGAAATAGATGAATTGATTACCCATATAAAGGCTCCTGACTTTCCAACAGGAGGTATTATATATGGTTATGATGGAGTTAAAGAAGCTTTTCATACCGGTAGAGGTCGTGTTGTAATGCGTGCTAAAGCTACTTTTGAAGAAGTTCAAGGTAGAGAATGTATTATTGTTACGGAAATACCATATCAGGTTAATAAAGCTGATATGATTAAAAAGACTGCTGATTCTGTTAATGAAAAAAAAATAGAAGGTATTTCGACTATTCGAGATGAATCGGATAGAAATGGAATGCGCATCGTTTATATCTTAAAAAGGGATGCTATACCTAATATAGTATTGAACACCCTTTATAAGTATACAGCACTACAATCTTCATTTAGTGTCAATAATATTGCTTTAGTAAAAGGTAGACCACAACTATTGAATGTTAAGGAGATGATTCACTATTTTGTGGAGCATCGTCATGAAGTGGTTGTCAGACGTACAAAGTACGACTTGAAAAAAGCTGAAGATCGTGCACATATATTAGAAGGATTGATTATTGCCTCTGATAATATTGATGAGGTTATTAAAATAATTAGAGCTTCTTCTAACGGTGATGAAGCTAGAAATAACTTAATTGAGCGCTTCAAGCTTTCTGAAATTCAAGCGAAAGCAATTGTTGAGATGCGTCTGCGTCAGTTGACGGGACTAGAACAAGATAAACTTCGTGATGAGTTTGATGAGATCATTAAGACAATCGCTGACTTAAAAGATATCTTAGATCGCAAAGAGCGTAGAATGGATATTATTAAGGAAGAGCTTTTTGAAATTAAAGAGAAGTACGGAGATGAGCGTCGTTCTGAAATCAATTTTGCGGGTGGAGATTTAAGTATGGAAGATATGATTCCGAATGAGCAAGTGGTTATTACCATTTCTCATGCAGGATATATCAAAAGAACGCCACTTACAGAATATAAAACTCAGAATAGGGGTGGAGTGGGTCAAAAAGCGTCTTCAACAAGAAATGAAGATTTCTTAGAACACCTATTTGTTGGTACGAATCACCAATACATGTTATTCTTTACCCAAAAGGGAAAATGTTTCTGGATGCGAGTTTTTGAAATTCCTGAAGGAAGTAAAACGTCAAAAGGAAGAGCTATACAAAACCTAATCAATATTGAAAGCGATGATAAGGTTAAAGCATTCATTTGTACTCAAGATCTTAAAGACGAAGAATATGTAAATAGTCACTATGTGATTATGGCTACTAAAAAGGGTACGGTTAAAAAGACTTCTTTGGAGCAATATTCAAGACCTCGACAAAATGGTATTAATGCCATTGGTATTAGAGAGGGAGATGAGCTATTAGAAGCTAAATTGACAACAGGAACAAGTCAAATTTTCTTAGGACTTAAATCTGGTAAGGCAATTCGTTTTGAAGAAAGCAAGACAAGACCTATGGGGCGTAACGCTTCAGGTGTAAGAGGAATCACATTACAGCATGAAAATGATGAAGTAATTGGCATGGTTTCCGTTCATAATTTCGAAGATGAATTACTCGTAGTTTCAGAAAATGGCTATGGTAAAAGATCCAGCATAGATGATTATCGCGTAACTAACCGTGGTGGTAAAGGCGTAAAGACTATTTCTATCACAGAAAAGACAGGTGGCTTAGTAGCTATTAAAAATGTTACAGACTCTGATGATTTGATGATTATTAATCGTTCTGGAATTGCCATTCGAATGAGCGTTGAAGATTTACGTGTGATGGGTAGAGCAACACAAGGTGTGAAGTTGATCAACATAAAAGGGGATGATTCTATCGCCGCTGTTGCCAAAGTAATGAAAGACGAAGATGATCTAGAAGAAGTGGATGTTCTTGATATTGAAGTAGATACGGAAGATGGCACGGCTATTGATAATCCAAGTTCGGATCTAGATAACCAAAGCTCAGAAGAAGAATAAACTCAAAATTAATTAACACTAATATTTTAAATAAGTACGTAATGAAAACTAAAATTTTAATACTTGCGGCCATGTCTTTTACGATGGTCGGTTTTGCTCAGAAAGATGAGATTAAAGCGGCACAAAAAGCGCTTAAAGGCGGTGATGCAATGGCTGCTAAAACTGCTTTAGAAGGTGCAGCAGGCATGATTTCTGGTGCGGATGCTAAAGTTCAGTCTCTGTATCATTTTTTAAGAGGAAAAGCATATGCTGAATTAGCAAAAGGTGGTGATAATACCGCGTTTACTGAGGCGGTAAATTCTTTTAAAGAAGTTGTAGCTGTTGAAGAAAAAAGCGGAAAAGCAAAATATACTGATGAAACTAACCAAAGACTTGCTGCGGTTACAGCCGACTTGGTAAATTCTGCTGTTGAAGACAATGGGAACAAGAAATTCAAAGAGGCAGCTGAAAAATTATATATGAGTTATAAGATAAGTCCAAAAGATACTTCTTACTTGTATTATGCAGCTAGTAGTGCTGTTAATGGCGCTCACTATGAGAAAGCACTAGAGTATTATAATGAGCTTCAAGAAGTTGGTTACGATGGTAGCGCAACACTTTATAAGGCTACAAATACAGAAACTGGTGAAGTAGAAGAAATGGACAAGGTTACAAGAGACCTTTATGTTAAGTCAGGTACGTATTCAGATCCTATTGACGAAAAGACACCTTCGAAAACGGCTGAAATTGTAAAGAACACAGCTTTAATTTACGGACAACTTGGTCAAGATGATAAAGCACTTGAGGCTTACGCGAAAGCTAGAGCTAGTAACCCTGATGATGTTAATCTTATTTTGCAAGAAGCGAACCTTCACTACAAATTAGGAGACAAAGATAAATTCAAGGTACTAATGGCAAAGGCTTCTGAAATGGAACCAGACAATGCTGATCTTCATTATAATATTGGAGTTATTAATATGGAGCAAGGTAATTTAGAAGAGGCTAGAGCTTCTTACATTAAGGCTTTAGAAGTTGATCCTGATTATACAAATGCACAGTTGAACCTTTCGACGACATATGTAAATGAAGGTAACGGTTTAATTGATGAAATGAATACACTTGGCAACTCTAGAAAAGATATCGCACGATATGATGAATTAAAGCAAAATAAAGATGATTTATTCAGTCAGGGTGCTAAGATTTTAGAAGATGCTTTAAAAGTTAAGCCAGACAATCAAGGACTTTTAAGTCAATTGAAGAATATATATGGTGCTATGGGAGATAATGAAAACTTCATGCGTATCAAAAAGTTATTAGGAGAGTAATAAAAACTCTTTGTAATATTAAAACCTCCTTTGTGAAAACAGAGGAGGTTTTTTTATATGATTTTTTTGATGACTCGTAGCGAGTGCGTGTAGTCTCGAATCTCCGTATTAAAAATTCCAGTATGATCAATGCGATCAATCCGTACCTTACCATGTGCATGAATAACGTAGTTATCTTTCATAATAATACCCACATGATCAATATTACCTTCGTTGTTATCGAAAAAGGCTAAATCTCCTGGTTCGCTTTCTTCAATGAAACTGAGTGCGTCTCCTTGCAATGATTGCTCTGTAGCTTTTCGTTTTAAATGGTATCCATTTATTTTATATACCATTTGGGTGAAGCCCGAACAGTCAATGCCGAAAGGTGTGCGCCCTCCTTTAAGAAATGGAGCATTAAGGTATAATAGCGCTGTTTTGATTAGTTCTGACTTGTTAGTAACAGCATTTATAGCTTGACCTTCAAAAGTATTAGGTAGTAGGGTGGTATTGTGAACTGATGATCCCATTACAATAGGAATCAAGACAGCTGCTTTGTTTGATACAAAAGAAATTAGATCGGCTGCATATTCAGGATTTTTATAGCTTTGAATAGTTTCATAGGTTGCTTGCTCAATCAATTGAATTTGATTGTTTTGAACCCATCCTTCAATGCTATCAAAAGCTATGCGTATGCGACTCCAGAATTTACGTCGCTCTAGGATTTTAAAATGCTCTCCATAAAGAATTTGAGAGATCATTTCTGCAGAATCATCTGCGCTTGATCGCATGGGAATAACACTAAGAGGACAAATACCGTACTCCATGTTTAAAGTAACTGGTACATATTAGTTATTTTCTACTACAATTGCAGAAGCGCCGCCTCCACCATTACAAATTGCTGCTGCGCCAATTTTTGCATTGTTTTGATCTAAAGTATGTAAAAGAGTTACTAAAATTCTAGCACCAGAACAACCTAATGGATGCCCTAAAGAAACTGCTCCTCCATTTACATTAACATTTTTATCTGTTAATCCTAACAATTTCATATTAGCTAGGCCAACTACAGCAAAAGCTTCATTGAATTCAAAGTAGTCCACATTGTCAATTGCAATACCTGCTTTATCTAAAGCTTTTGGCAATGCTTTTGCCGGTGCGGTAGTAAACCATTCAGGTTCTTGTGCTGCATCAGCATACCCTTTAATGGCTGCTAATGGCTTTAGATTTAGTTCTTTTGCTTTTTCTGCACTCATTAAAACCAAGGCTGCAGCACCATCATTTATTGTTGAAGCATTTGCTGCGGTTACCGTACCATCTTTTGAAAAGGCTGGTCGTAATGAAGGAATTTTTTCCATCTTCACATTCTTAAACTCTTCATCTTCAGAAACGATCAACGGTTCACCTCTACGTTGTGGAACTTCAACAGGAATAATCTCATTTTTAAACTTCCCAGAATTTGAAGCTTCTGCTGATCTTTGATATGATTGAATGGCGTAATTATCTTGATCTTCTCTGCTGAATTCATGTTCGGTAGCACAGGCATCTGCGCAAACTCCCATAGCATTTTGGTCATAAGCATCTACAAGACCATCTTTTTGCATGCCATCTATCATTGAAGTAGGTCCGAATTTATTACCTGTTCTCATGTATACATAATGAGGAATAAGGCTCATGTTTTCCATTCCTCCTGCTACAATTATAGAAGCATCTCCTAAAGCAATAGCTTGGGCTGCAAGCATCACCGTTTTCATTCCAGAAGAACAAACTTTATTTACAGTAGTGCATGGCACGCTATCAGGAATGCCAGCATAAATAGCGGCCTGTCTAGCGGGTGCCTGGCCCGTACCAGCCTGTACAGCATTTCCCATTAAAACCTCCTCCACCATGTTCGGTGTTAAACCAATTTTATCTAAAGCGCCTTTAATGGCAATCGCACCTAATTTCGGAGCTGGTATAGTTGATAATTTACCCATAAAAGAACCTATTGGGGTTCTAACGGCAGAAACTATTACGACTTCTTTCATACTGATTTTTAGTTTGTTTCTAAGGCTACGAAAATACTAAATTTAACCCGAAACATCACTTTTCATAATCCTGGTATTTTGTTTCAAAGTAGATATGTATGAATTTCTTTTATGACTAGTAAGCGTAAAATGAACATCCTTCAAAAGCCTATTTACTTTATATTTTTCTATTTTTGACTTAAGATAACGCCACTATGAGCAAATCGCTAGATCCGCTGTATAAAAATCAATCTCTTATTTATAAATATATCTTATACGGGGTATCGTTATTTTGTATTGTTTTTTTCTTCCCAAAGGGAGGACAATTTAAATATGAATTTCAAAAGGGAAAAGCCTGGCAACATGAAAATTTAAAAGCACCTTTTGATTTTTCAATTAAAAAAAAGACTGCTGAAATTGAAGCAGAAGAACAAGCGATAGTTGATAATCAGATTACTTTCTACCGATATAATATTTCGACAAGAGATAAGGTGCTTAAAAATTTTTCAACTAAATTTTCATCTGTTTTTTCTGACGATGTTTACAATGAGGAACAATTAGAATCATTATCGTTAGCAGGAAAATCTATTATTGATCGGCTTTATAAAAAAGGGGTTACCAACAAAACAAATCTCACCAATCCACCAGATCAAATTTATTTGCTTAGGAATAACGAAGCAGATCAGGTAGGCTATAAAGATTTGAACAGCCTAAAGGATATAGATAAGGTAATAGATCAAACGCTCAGAGAAAATCAACTACAAACGTTTAAAGGAGCTTATCATGAGTTGTTTCTAAATCTAATACTACCCAATGTCACTTATGACGAGAACTTGTCTAAGAAAGCTTTGAATGACGAGCTTTCGAAAGTATCGCATACAAGAGGTACTATTGATGAAGGCAGTCTTATTATTGCAAAGGGAGAACTGGTTGATGCAGACAATTTTAAGGTAATAACATCATTAAAAGGAGAATATCAATCTGAATTATATACGAGTAAGAATCAATATTTTATTCTTTTTGGATATGCAATTTTAGTTGCCTTGGCATTAATGATGTTGCTTTTGTTTTTGAAAAAATACCGACCTTTAGTATATGAGAATAATACGCGTGTGACCTTTATTTTCTTTAATATTTTACTCATGGTATTTGTTACGACCATGGTCGTGAAGTACAATGAGAATTATGTTTTTGTAGTGCCGCTTTGTATACTTCCTCTGATTCTTAAAACGTTCTTTGATGCTCGTCTTGGTCTTTTTGTTCATGTTCTGACTGTTTTAATTTTGGGCTTTGTGGTGCCCAATAGCTTTGAATATATTTTCTTGCAAATAGTTGCTGGTATCGTTACAATATTAACGGTGTCAGAACTATATAAGAGAGCAAACTTGTTTATTTCAGTAGCTCAAATAACTTTGATTTATATGATTGGCTATTTAGCCTTTCATATAATTCACGAGGGTAACCTTGAAAACATAGTGTGGGTAACCTTAGGTCTTTTTCTATTAAATGGAATGATAACGCTCTTCGTGCAGCCGCTCATTTATATTTATGAAAAATTATTCGGATTGGTTTCAGACGTTTCACTTTTAGAACTTTCTGATACTAACTCAAAACTATTGAAAGAGCTTTCTAATAAGGCACCGGGTACGTTTCATCATTCACTTCAGGTATCGAATCTTGCAGAAGCTGCTGCAAATGAAGTTGGGGCAAATGCCATGTTGGTTAGGGTAGGGGCCTTGTATCATGATATTGGGAAAATGTTGAACCCAACCTATTTTACAGAGAATCAGATTACGAATGTAAATCCACATGATGAGTTGTCTCCAAAAGATAGTGCTAAAATCATAATAGACCATGTTATTGGTGGTATTGAACTTGCTCGTAAAAACAACTTACCTGATCGTGTTATTGACTTTATTCGATGTCATCATGGTACTACTTTGGTATATTACTTTTTTAAGAAGCAGGAAGAGATTGATCCAAATGTGAATGAAGATGATTTTAGATACCCTGGGCCGATACCTTTCTCAAAAGAGACGGCTATTTTAATGATGGCAGATTCAGTTGAGGCGGCTTCAAAAAGTTTGAAGAATCCAACTTTTTTAATTATTGATGAGTTCGTAGATAAGATTATCGCTGGTCAAATGGCAGCAAACCAGTTTTTGAATGCAGATATTACGTTTAAAGAAATAGAATCTATTAAAAAAATCTTCAAGCAAAAGCTCACAAATATTTATCATTTAAGAGTGGAATACCCTGAGTAGATTGCATTTAAAAACGATAAGACTATATTTTTTGAAATGATAGATAGGATCGCTTTGATGAGTACTAAAAAATACTCTAAAAAAATCAATTAAATAGTTGCTTTATAGTATTAGAAAAATGTACATTTGCAACCGCTTTCGGGCTAAGTTCATTAATAAAATTAGGAGAGGTGCCTGAGTGGCCGAAAGGAACGGTTTGCTAAATCGTCGTACTCTAACAAGGGTACCCAGGGTTCGAATCCCTGTCTCTCCGCTAAATTCTGTGGAAAAGACAGAATTAAAAAATTTAGATAACCGCATCGGGGTGTAGCGTAGCCCGGTTATCGCGCCTCGTTTGGGACGAGGAGGTCGCAGGTTCGAATCCTGCCACCCCGACAAATTATAGTATCAATCTATACCAAAAACCTGTTAATCATATGATTAACAGGTTTTTATGGTTTTAGGGATATCATAATAAAACAATTATATCCAAAGAACACGTCAACAATTCGGTTAACAAATTAATTTTTTAAAAAGTGTTGACCGAATTGTTAAAATTTATCTGTGTAGGCTAAATAAATGTATCTTTAAGTGATTTGACTTTCGTCTGATAACAACATCTAATGTTAACAAAAAGACGAAATTATGAAAACATCTTCTTCATTCAGTATTCTGTTTTGGGTAAATTTATCTAGAACAAAGAACGGCGAGGCATCTCTTTACGCACGGATTACCGTAAACGGAAAAAGGGCTGCCATCAGTTTAAATCGCAAAGTCTTAATAACCGACTGGGATAGTGACAGAAATAGGGCAAAGGGAACCGGGCAAAAATCACGCATACTTAATACCTATCTAGACGAAACTTATAATCAGTTATTTCAAGCCTATCAAAATTTAAAGTCCGAACATAAGCAGATAACAGCACGATCGATTAAAGCACGCTTCCTTGGTTTGGATGAAATCAACCATTCGGTTATGGATATTATTAGCTATCATAATGAGGATATGAAAGGTAAGCTAAAATGGGGCACTCAAAAGAACTATTTTACTACACAGCGCTATATCTCTAACTTTATATTAAAAGCGTACAATTCTACGGATATGTTTCTAAAAGAATTAGATTATGATTTTATCATAAGGTTCGAGAAATATTTACGGGCTTACATTCCCCAAGACCATCATAAAAAAATGGGTAATAACACGGTAATGAAGCACATAGAACGCTTTAGAAAATTAATTAATTTATCTTTTAAATTAGGATGGATGGTGAGCGACCCGTTCGCTAATTTTCATGCAAAGTTTATTAAAACGGAAAGAGGCTTCTTAAGTCTATTAGAACTTCAGGAAATAGAAAAAAAGAATTTCACTATTCCAAGATTACAATTGGTAAGGGATTTGTTTGTGTTTAGCTGTTATACGAGTTTGAGTTATATCGATGCTATTAATCTTAGCGCCGATAATATTCGCATTGGTATTGATGGGGAACTATGGATTTATTATAACCGTGAAAAAACAACCAAGCCTATTCATATTCCTTTATTGCCAAAGGCTTTGGATATCATAGAAAAGTATAAGGATAATTCAAAAGCGATTTTACAAGGCAGGATATTTCCCAAAATATCAAACCAGAAATTAAATACTTACTTAAAGGAAATAGCAGACGTATGCGGTATAGAAAAGAATCTCACGTTTCATATAGCTAGACATACTTTTGCGACAACCGTCACCCTAAATAACGGGATGCCTATAGAAACCGTTTCTAAATTATTGGGACATTCAAAGATAGCTACTACTCAAATTTATGCGAAGGTTATTGAACGCAAGGTAAGTGACGATATGAATCGATTAAGGAAGCATTTTAATACTATTGAATGTAAAAGCTCTTAGTTTTTTTAGGGAAGCCTAAATTTAGTTTTATTTTCCTAATAAATTTTTCAAAACCACCTAAGAATACGTTTATTTAAAATCTATTAAGGAAGGATTGACTGCAAATTCAATTTGATACATTAATCAAAAGACTGTTTCTTCATCTCACGTTGTTTTAATTTTTATTTGATTTTTTAAAACGAAAAGTATAATTCACCTCCCTAATAAAACCGAATAACACCCTCTTAGGTCTTTCCATTTTCTAGAATTTTACCGCAATTATTTAACTATGCAAATTCTATGTTTTATTGGGTTTACCTTACTGGTTGCCTTAATTTCTTATATCAGAACAAAAGGCACTCCAGAAAATACAGCCGACGGTTATTTTTTGGGAGGTAGAAGTTTAACGGCGGCCACGGTGGCAGGTTCTCTTTTGCTTACTAATTTATCTACCGAACAAATAGTTGGGTTGAACGGAGCATCTTTTAAAGAAGGTATCCTGGTAATGGCGTGGGAAACTATAGCTGCAATCACTATGGTAATCACTGCAATATTTCTATTGCCCAGATATTTGAAAGGGGGCATTACTACCATTCCCCAATTTCTTGAGCGCAGGTATGATACGATGACCAAGACTATTACTACGGTACTTTTTTTAAGTGGATATGTCGTGGTATTGCTTCCAATCGTTCTTTATTCAGGTGCTCTTGCCATTAATACAATGTTCGATGTGCCCGAACTTTTAGGAGTTTCAAAATCCGGAGCCCTTTGGGTTACTGTTTTTGGTATTGGTATAATCGGATCGATTTACGCCATTTTTGGAGGATTAAAAGCTGTTGCGGTATCAGATACTATAAATGCGATCGGTTTGTTGATAGGCGGCGTTCTAATCCCTTATTTCGGATTAAAATTAGTGGGCTCAGGTGATGTCTTTGAAGGCTTGGCGGTATTGTTTCATGAACATCCTGAAAAGTTCACGGCTATGGGCGGGCCTGAAACTTCGGTTCCGTTTGGTACCGTTTTTACGGGTATGCTATTGGTGAACCTCTTTTACTGGGGCACCAACCAAGCTATCATTCAACGGGCCTTGGGTGCAAAGAACCTGAAAGAAGGGCAAAAGGGCCTATTGTTGGCGTCCTTTGTAAAGATACTTGGGCCGGTAATCGTGGTGCTTCCAGGAATAATTGCGTTTCACCTTTTTGGTGATGTCTTACAGAATGGGGATGAGGCATATCCAACCTTGGTGACAAAGGTTTTACCCACTTATCTGGTCGGGTTTTTTGCGGCGGTGCTCTTCGGTGCCATTCTAAGCTCCTTTAATTCTGCGCTAAACAGTTCCGTCACACTGTTTGGTTTGGATATTTATAAAACCTATATCAAACCAGAGGCTTCTCAAGAACAAACGGTGAAGGCTGGTAAGATGTTCGGTATCGTGCTTGCTTTGTTGGCTATGGTCGTTGCGCCCTTGATTGCCTATGCGCCAAATGGTCTTTTTGGTTATTTACAAAAAGTGAATGGCTGTTACAGTATTCCTATTTTAACGATCATCATTGTGGGTTATCTAACCAAATTCGTTCCTGCAATTGCAGCCAAGATCTCAATTGGTTCAGGGGTAATATTTTACATAGCGTACATCTTATTAGACGAATTCGTATGGCCCGGTATTTTTCCCCACTACCTTCACGTAATGGCGATACTTTTCGCATTCAATGTGGTTTTAATGCTTCTGATAGGAAGGTTTTACCCATTAAAAGAAGCTTATGCACAAGCTTATACCCACCAAGTAGATATACAACCTTATAAATATCTTAAAATAACAGGTGGGCTAATTTTTGTAATCGTTGTATCCATCTATATCTATTTTGCTTAAATATGAATAATGAACTCTATCAAAAGGTCAAACGAAACTATAAGGCTCAGTTTTCAGGCGATCCTCTTATGGTAAAATCCGCAGGAAGAATTAATCTCATTGGAGAGCATGTTGATTATAATGACGGCTTTGTATTTCCGGCAGCAATCGACAAGAGCATTATGGTTGCAATAGAGAAAAGTAGTGAACCGCACTGTAAGGCTATCGCCCTTGACTTTGAAGAAACCTATCGGTTCGATTTAAAGAACATTTCAAAACAAATGAACGGGGGTTGGCGAAACTATCTTTTAGGAGTCATTTCTGAATTGCAACAGCGGTCGTTGCCCATCGGTAATTTTAATATGGTCTTTGCAGGCGATATTCCTGCTGGATCTGGTCTTTCTTCTTCAGCGGCCCTAGAGAACGGTATTGTTTTTTCATTGAATGAACTTTTCAATCTAGGCTTGACCAAAATTGAAATGGTCGAAATATCTCAAAAATCTGAGCATTCGTTCGTGGGCGTCAATTGTGGTATCATGGACCAATACGCGAGTATGTTCGGGCAAAAAGACCACTTTTTATTGTTGGATTGCCGGAATATGAAGGTCATATCATATAAGGTAGATTTAGGCACTTATGAGTTAGTACTTATCAACACCAACGTTCAGCATACACTTTCAGATAGTGCCTACAATGAAAGGCGTACAACTTGTGAAATGGTCGCAAAAAAATTAGGAAAGAAAGCCTTAAGGGATGCTTCTGAACATGAGTTGGACGCAATAGAGAAAGAAATTACAGCAGCTGATTATCAAAAGGCACTTTTCGTTATTCAGGAAATTGCCAGAACTCAGCGCACAGTTTCTCAGATTAAGGATGAAAATATGGAGGGCGTAGGGAAATTGCTTTTTGAATCCCATGCGGGGCTCAGTAACCAATACAAGGTAAGTTGTGCCGAGTTAGATTTTCTGGTGCACTTGGCAAAAGAAGATAGGGCAGTAGCTGGTGCGCGAATGATGGGTGGGGGTTTTGGCGGATGCACGATAAACCTTGTCAAAAAGGACGAAAGTCAGGCATTTACCGAAAAGGTAGCAAATACATATAAAAATAAGTTCGGGGTAGCCTGCAGTATATATCATGTTGCTTTATCAGACGGAACACATTTACTCAATTAATAAACAATGAATTTACAAGAGCTTTCTCATAAACGGTTTAATATTCTAACTCAAGAATGGGTTTTGGTATCTCCTCATAGGTCTAAACGCCCGTGGCAGGGGCAAGAAGAAGAGTTAGTCAATGAGGTGCGCCCACAATACGACCCTACATGTTATTTATGTCCCGGTAATGAAAGGGCAAGCGGTACGGTCAATCCTAGCTATGAAGATGTTTTTGTCTTTACGAATGATTTTGGGGCATTACAGCAGCAAACAGAAGAAGGTGAAATGAAAGATGGTCTTTTATGGGCTGAGGCTGAAAAAGGAATCTGTAAGGTGGTTTGCTTCAGTCCAGACCATAGTAAAAGCCTTGCTCAAATGAGCGTTGAAGACATTACAAAAGTAGTTGGAGTATGGAAACGTGAATATGTGGAGTTAGGAGGTCTTGATTTTGTGAATTATGTTCAAATATTTGAGAATAAAGGTGCCATTATGGGGTGTAGTAACCCACATCCACATGGTCAGATTTGGAGCCAATCTACCTTACCTAACGAAGTAGTTAAAAAGGACTGCAGTCAAT
>CALLIG010000090.1 GCA_938009735.1 uncultured Flavobacteriaceae bacterium | reverse complement strand
CTAATTATCTTTTCTGTAAGTCCGCCTTGGTTCATTAAATTTCCTGCAATTATAAATCCAGGAATACTTAGAAGCACAAAAACATCAATACCTGAATACATTTTCATAGGCATCAAAATCAAAGGAATATCAGCGCAAAGCAAATAGATTAGGCATGCTAGCCCCAATGCGAAGGCTATTGGATAGCGAAGTACAAGGGCTACTATAAATACAAGGACTAGAATCCAAATCATGCGCTCTTTCTTTTAAAAACCTGTATTATTTTATGCCAAGCATAATAACAAAGAGATGCCCCTATTATAAACATACTACAAAACGCCACGCCCATATTAAAGCCCATACTTGGTGATTTTTCGATCATTCCTAAGCTTATAAAATGTATTGAATAGAAGGTGAAAATGGCAAATAAAATAAAAATAACTGCGGGAATGGACTTATCTAGAAATCGTCGAAATTTTGGATTGAACATATTGTAAAAAGCATCAAGTGCTACATAATAATTTGATGATTTCAAGGCAAGACCAGAAGCAAATGAAATGGCATAGATAAATAGAATTCGAGACGCTTCTTCCGTCCAAGAAGGCGTATCAAACCATGAAAAACGACAGATAATCTGAAGTAAAACAATTGCTATTAAGCCCCATGTGCTCAATAATGTTCCGATTTTAAGAATTTTACCTATTCCTTTCCGCATGCGCTTCTTGTTCTTTTTTCAATTCGTGATAGATTTTTTGCATTTCAGGAGATAGGCTATCGTAGATTGCCTTTTCGCATTTTTTAGCAAAAGCAGCATTATCTACTTCGATTAACTCCATGCCCTTATCCATTAACTCTTGCTGTACAGATTTTTCATTTTCAAGAAATAAATCATGTTCATATTTTTGCATTTCTTTGCCTGCTTGAATGACTAGTTCTTGAAGGTCTGGTGGCAATTTTTGAAACTGTTTCTCACCGATAACCGCATACACCCAACTAATCACATGTCCCGTTAGATTCACATACTTTTGAACTTCAGCAAAACCGCCGTTGTTAATCATAGCAAAAGGATTTTCCTGCCCTTGAATTGTTCCCTGTTGTAAGGAAGTAAAAACCTCAGAAAATGCCATTGGTGTAGGTTTTGCGCCTAGTGCACTCCAAGTCGTCACAAACGATGGAACATTAGGCACGCGCAGAATCAATCCATTCAAATCATCAGGATGTCTAATCGGCCTATTTGAAGTTAGATGTCTTGGGCCGCGCTCAAAATGACATAGTGCTCGCACTCCGGCTTTATCAATCATCTCCGTCTCCATCAATTTACCTACCCGACCATTGATATAAAGATTCATATCGGTGGAATCTTTCATTAAATAAGGCAATTCACAAAAAGTGGCCGCTTCAAACCAATTCGTCAAAGTTGATCCTGTTGTTGTAATATCAATAACCTCAGCTTGAATCAACCGAATGGCCTCAATCTCTTTTGCCAATTGCTCGGAAGGATATAATTGGACTTCAATACGTCCGTTAGAGCGCTCTTCTAATATCTGCTTGAAATAATCGAATGCCTTATACCAAGTATGGTCTTCTTTGACTATGATTGCCGTTCGAAATAAGAACTCCGGTTTATTTTCTTTTGATTTGCAATTGATTAAAAGTAAAAGTGTAGAAAAAAGCAGCAATGATTTTGCAGTATTCATGGCCCATTGCTTTTTCTTATGCATAGAATTAATCTTGAATCTCAACAATCATTTCAACTTCTACAGCCATGTTTCCTGGCAAAGAACCCATCCCAACCGCAGCTCTAGCATGTTTGCCTTTTTCGCCAAAAACAGCCACCATCAAATCGGAATACCCATTAACTACTTTCGATTGATCTATAAATTCAGGAATAGCATTTACCATCCCTTTTACTTTTACTATACGTTTTACTTTATTCAAATTTCCAAGTTCCGCTTTTAGAACTGCCAATTGATTAATGCCTGCCCAATATGCAGCCTCATAGCCTTCTTCGATCGTTAAATCAGCACCTAGTTTTCCAACAATATTTTTTCCATCTGCCTTTTTAGGGCCTTTCCCTGCTAAAAACAATAGATTTCCAGTTCGTACTGCATGTACATAATTGGCAACGGGTGTTGAAGGTATTTTCAGTTCTATTCCTAACTCTTTTAGTTTCGCTTCAGGATTATAATTCGGATCAATAGTTACATCTATGCTCGATTCTTCTGCTTTTTCCTTCGGACTATTCATATTCTGATTGCAAGAAATAGATATGATTGATACTAAAAAGAGAATGTATAGTTTTTTCATTTTTATGGAATTATCAAATTACTCGAAAACTAATTGTCCGAAATATTCGGGACGATGAAAATCAGGCCGTTCTGTTCCAACGGGATTCCAACTTAGATAATGTGGATCTGAAGTTTGGTCACCACATTTATAAAAATTAGCTCTTGTTTTTAATCCTTTTAACTGAATGCCTTTATCCTCTGTTAAGATTGAAGCAGGAATTATAATAGTCATCTCCCAAGTATGGCCTCCTGTTCGTTCAATAAATGGTTCGTTGCCTAACGAAGAGCTGATTTCGATCTCCTTAGTTATCTTTTCTTTATCTACAAATTGACGTTTATGTCTATCAGGGCCATATGCCAAATGGGGCATTCCTATACAACTGAACTCAAAATTATAATAATTGCCATCAGCACGTGGGTCAAAAAAGAATTCCACACAACTATCACCAGCAACACTTCCATTTATTTCATCAACTTGGGCGAGAATATTCTCTTCAGTCACATAATATTTCAACCATATTTGGTTGTTTGCGTGGGCAATTCTGAAACTGACTTTAGGTGAATAAGAAAAATCATCCCAGTTGATCAAATCAATCGTATGAAGTTTCACTTGCTGTTCAAGGAGATCAGACACCTGGAACAACGTTATGTTTTTTTTCGATTTAATTTCTTTTACTATCAATTCTTTAGGTGTTTCGTTTTGGGCATAGCAACTCGAAATTACCGTGCAAAGAAGGAAAAGGTATACTTTATTTTTATTCAACATCTGAGCGCACTCAATTTATAATACTTGGCTATCCCCTAATTTACAAATTCTTTTGTTGCACTCGACTTTCGCTATCGCGAGAAAATTCATAATTTAATGGTATAAATATAAAATCAAATGAATAGACAATGCCTAGCCCTAGATTTAAAAGATGATCCAGCTTTAATTGCAAAATATGAAGAATATCATAGAAATGTATGGCCCGAAATATTAGATAGTTTACGAGATTCAGGAATTACCAATATGGAAATTTATCGCATTTCTAATCGCCTGTTTATGATCATAGAAACAACCGCAGATTTTTCTTTTGAAAAGAAAGGCCAAATGGATACCGATAATGCAAGAGTGCAAGATTGGGAGGTTTTAATGTGGGATTACCAGCAAGCACTACCAATAGCAAAACCTGGCGAAAAGTGGTTGCCGATGGAACGAATATTTGATTTTAGCGCTTAGGGCTATTTCATAGGATGCTCTTTCAACAGTTCTTCCGGTGAATAAAAACCTTCTTTATCTTTAATAGATTCCCGAACTTCTTTTACTTTTTCTGGGGAGATCGCATCAGCTTTATTCCCAAAAGCATTTCGAACAAAAGTTAAAACAGAAGCTATTTCTGTATCATCTAGCATGCCCCCGAAAGGAGTCATTGGCACTTGTCCAGGATAGGTTTTTCCGTTCAATTTAAGTGGACCCATTAATCCATTAAGGGTTAATTTAATCAAACGTTCTTCATTACCTACCACCCATTTGGTATTTGCTAATGGCGGAAATTGAGATGCGCTTAATCCGTTGCCATCTGGTTGATGACATGTGACGCAAAACCCTTCTCTATTATAGATTTCTTCCCCTTTAACAAACATATTTTTTGCATCACCTTTCAAATCAGTTTCTGTTCCCGCATCAGGATCTTGACCGACATTCACACCTTGAATATGTGCTAAAGCTGCTTCATATGGTTTTTCCATCCAAGAATCTAATGGCATATCTCCAGCTGCTTCCAGAATCGGCATTCCTACTTCTTTGTCTAACCATGAACCTGCAACAAAGGCTTCTAGTCGAACTCTAGGGTTTTCGTCCCGCGCAGCGGCCAATAATAACTCCGCTTGGTTAGGCACTTGATGTCCAACATAACGCAAAACCTTTACGGCTGCTGCTCGGGCTCTAAAGTCTTTAGCAGATAACATTTGAGTCAAAATATCTTTATCTATTTTGTTCAATCCCCAACTAACCCAAAGAGCCTCTAAAACTTGATGTTCGTATCTTGGATCGTCTTTATTTAAAGAACTGACCCAATTCGTCAATTTAGACAATACCTCTTCTGAATCTCTAGCTCGTAATTCTCTTTTGGTACGGTATCGTGTTCTATATTCTGGCAATTTTAAATTATCTAATAATTCATCAATAGTTGCATCAACAATTTTAGCTGGTTTCACTAAAGGTCTTGATGGATATGTAATTCTATAAATTCTACCATGAACATGATCACGTAAAGGATCACGGGCATTATGCTGCATATGACCTACCAAAACATTATGCCAATCAACAACATACAAAGAACCATCAGGAGCGATTTCCATGTCAACAGGACGGAATTTAGTATCTGTAGAAACCATCAAATCTTGACGATGTTTACTTATGTAACCTGAACTTTCTGGATCATCAACCATCGTATGCTGCTTGGTTCCCAAAAACCCAATCGTATTGTGAATAATTAAATCACCTTGAACCTCATCTGGAAAATGTCTACTTGAGATAAACTCTAAACCTGAGGTTGGTCGAACTCTGTGTTCATCTTCAATAAGATTTTTAGGTCTTGGAGAGGCTTGACCGTAACGCGGCTTAATAGTTCCTGGCATCATCCAAGTCATATCAGGACCAGAAGTATGCGCAAAGAAATTTTGTCCCCATTCGTCAAAGGCAATTCCCCATGGATTCGGAATCGATAATTGTGCTGTTCGCTCTAAATGATGTCGCTGTGGGCTATAGCGATAAAACCCACCATTCGTTGCTCTAACAGGACCATAAGCAGTTTCAATGTTAGTATGTAAAAACACACCTTCACCCATATAAATTGCCCCAGAAGGGTCCGCAACAAATGCACCAGCAGTATGGTGCGTATCGTGATCATCAAATCCGCTCAGAATGATTTCTCTTTCATCAACCTTATCATCTCCATCTGTGTCTTTTAGCAATACCAAGTTTGTTCCTTGAGAAACATAAACGCCCTCAGGTGCAAATTCAAAACCTATTGTTAAATGTAAATCGTCAACAAAAGTTGTTTGCTTATCAGCCTTGCCATCGTTATCTGTATCCTCCAGAATAATCAATTTATCATTTGGTTTGCTATCTCCTGGTTTATAATGTGGATACGTTGGCATCACTCCTACCCAAAGTCTGCCTTTGTTATCAAAAGACATTTGAACAGGGTTTGCCAAATCTGGAAACTCTTCTTCGGAAGCAAATAATTCTAATTTATAACCCTCCGGAACCGTGATTCTATTTAATGCGTCTTCACCATATAAATAGCCTTCAGAAGCATCACCTTGTCCTTTGTTGTAATTTGTTTTTACCGGAGGAAGTACTGTCGTATTAACATCCGCTGCAGCTAAATCTTTGGTCTCTCCT
>CALLIG010000089.1 GCA_938009735.1 uncultured Flavobacteriaceae bacterium | reverse complement strand
ATATGAAGCAATGTACAAGACCTTACCACTTCACCCAAAAACGCGTTCTTATGCTAGAGGTAAATTATTCTGGCAATGTTTAAATGATTCAAATTGGCTGGTTTATGCGAGCCAGGCTTATGATTGCGTTTATGACTTTCTCTCCAAAAAGGAGCGTAAAAAATTAGAGAAAAACTTATTTCGCCCGTTTGCAGATCATATTTCAGTTGACAGTCCGCAGTTTTATCAAAGAGTACATAACCATAGTACTTGGGGTAATGCAGCTGTTGGTATGATTGGTTTGGTAATGAATGACCAAGAATTGATTGATCGTGCGCTATATGGTATCAAAGATTTAAAATTGGATTCTAAGGAGAAAGATGATGACGGAGGGTTTTTAAATAAAGACGGAAAAGCAGGTTTTTTAGCAAATATAGAAGAGCCTTTTTCTCCCGACGGATATTATAATGAAGGACCTTATTACCAGCGATATGCGATGTATCCATTTTTAGTTTTTGCAGAAGGATTACATAACGTAAAACCAGAGTTAAAAATTTTTGAATATAAAGAGGGAGTGCTTTTAAAATCGATTAACGCTCTTTTAAATTTATCTGATGCTGACGGAGAATTTTTTGCACTTAACGATGGTCAAAAAGGAATGTCATATTATAATAGCGCTTTAGTTACCGCAGTAGACATTTCTTATCACTTTGGAACACAAGACCCGGGACTGTTGTCTATTGCAGCTCAGCAAAACGAAGTTTTGTTAGACGACTCTGGCTTAGCCGTTGCACTTGGTGTGAAAAATAATAAAGCAAAACCATTTGATAAAAAGTCGATTAATTTGTCTGATGGCCCAAATGGTAAACAAGGTGGCGTTGGAATTTTAAGAAGCGAGGATATAGAACTTGTTTTTAAATATGCAGCACAGGGGTCAAGTCATGGGCATTATGATAAGTTATCATTTTCATTATTTGACAAAGGCGATGAGCTACTTCAAGATTATGGCTTATCCCGTTTTGTGAATATTGAACAAAAAGGTGGCGGTAATTATCTGAAGGAAAACAAAACTTGGGCGAAGCAAACGATAGGGCATAATACGCTGGTGCAGAATGAGACATCCCACTTTAGTGGAAAGTATGAAATTGGCAGCAAACATCATTCTGAATTGTATTTGTTTGATGCTACCAATCCTCAAATACAAATAGTAAGTGCTAAAGAGAAAAATGCGTATCCCGGAACGGAAATGCATCGTACCATGGCGATTATTAAAGAAGAAGGTTTCGAAAAGCCTTTTATGGTCGATGTTTTAAAAGTGACATCAGAAAGCGAAAATCAATATGATTTGCCGTCGTATTTTATGGGGCAAGTGATACAAGCTAATTTCGAATATGAAGTGCCTAAAGTGTTAGAGACATTAGGTGAAAAGAATGGATACCAGCACCTATGGAAAGAAGGGCATGGAAAGTCAACTGGTGATAACACAAAGTTAAGTTGGATGCAGAATAGAAAATTCTATACGCTAACAACTACTGCTTCAGCAAATGATGAATTACTATTCGTAAGAATTGGTGCTAATGACCCAGAATTTAATTTAAGAAGAGACGCGGCTTTAATACAAAGAAGAAAGGCTGCGAAAAACACAACGTTTGTATCGGTTGTTGAAGCGCATGGTAGTTATAGTCCGGTTACAGAATCTGCTGTCAATTCAAAAAGTAATATTGCAAGTGTGCAGCTAGTTCACGATGATGAGAAACATACAGCGATAACTATTGAGGATTTAAATGGGAAGGTGAAGCTGCTAATTTTATCCAATTTGGATGCGGAAATTGACAGTAAACATTCATTAAATAGTAATGAAATGGAATACAAATGGGTCGGTCCTTATTATTATGGAGCTATCAAATAAAGGTAAATGATTACCAGTAAAAAGAATAAAGAACTTTTAAAAGCATAAAAAAATGAAAAGATTTAGTGAGAAATACATCAGTACAAAAGAATTGGAGTGGGAAGAACTTGGAGGAGGTGTGTCAAGAAAATTCTTAGGTTATGATAACCAAATCATGATGGTAAAAGTAAAATTTGAAGAAGGTGCTTTGGGCTCCCCACATCAACATTTTCATACACAAGCTACTTTTTGTGTCTCCGGTAAATTCGAATTTGTAATTGATGGAGAAAAGAAAATAGTAGAAGCGGGAGACGGGGTCTATATTGAGCCTAATTTATTACATAGTGCAGTTTGCTTGGAGGAAGGAATGCTAATTGACACATTCAGTCCTGTGAGAGAAGATTTCTTAAGTGGGGGTGGAGTATCTTATTTTGGAAATAAGGAGTCTTAAGCGAAAACTAAGAAAGATAAAACTGTTTTCTACAATTAATGCAGTTATGGCAAATGCCTTTGCCTATTTAGCTCATCTGTAAAATCTTTTATGAACGGGGTTAATGTTGGTGTTAATGTAGGAATTACATTTTCATAGTTATAAAAATTATAATTATGAATTTCACAATACATTGATATTCTTATTACTAGGCTGATAATAATCCAAATCATAAAATTTGAATTTAATTTTTATTTAACAAAGTAATAACATATATTTGGTAAACCAATTTGGTTAACCAGTATGGATAACCAATTTAGACTCAACTTTAAACTTAGAACACTAACCAAATAAAACAGCTATGCACACTTAAAATTATTACACAAAAAAAGGACGGGTGCACGCCCATCCTTTTAAATCAAATTACTTCATTTTGAAGGGAAGTAATACTTACATGATACCATTGGCATCATATTCTACAAAACTACAATAAACATTTGATTTTTTAGAATGCACGTCATCGGTAAATTTTATCCAACATCATTAAATGAAAGATGTTAATAAGAAAGATTGACTAACTATTTAATTTAAATTAAAATTTATGAAGATTACGTTATTAAAAAGGCTGTTATTGTTTGGAGCATTTCTATGCTTCTCAGCAGTTTCAGCTCAGACGGTATCAGGTACAGTTACAGATTCTAATGGGCCGTTACCTGGAGCAAATGTTTTAGTTAAAGGAACTACAAATGGTACGCAAACTGATTTCGATGGTAATTATTCAATAGATAATGTAGAGAATTCAGCTACATTGGTATTCAGCTATATTGGCTTCTCTAGTCAAGAAATAGCAGTTAACGGACAGAGTTCGATAAATGCTGTGCTATCAGAAGACGCGAGTCAACTAGATGAAGTAGTTGTTATTGGTTATGGAACTCAGAAAAAATCTACTATTACAGGTTCTATTTCTAAAGTAACTAACGAGACTCTAGACCAAATCGCAGTATCAAGAGTTGATGATGCACTTATAGGTCAGGTATCAGGTGTGAATATACAAGCTACAAATGCTGAAGCAGGTGGCGCACCAACCATTACCATTAGAGGTGTCGGTTCTATTGCTGCCGATTCAGGGCCTGCATTAGTTGTTGATGGGATTGTTGTAAGTTCAGATTTTCTCGGAAATCTTGATATGAATGATGTTGAATCTTTTGAAGTTCTAAAAGATGCTGCATCTGCTGCTATTTATGGTAGTGAAGGTGCAAATGGTGTTATATTGATAACTACTAAAAGTGGTAAAGCTGGTGAAACTAAATTCAGCTATCAAACTTACACGGGTTATAAGGAAGCTCATGGTAGCGATGATTATAGAAAGAGTGTTTCAGAATGGGCTAAAGTAGAGCAAGCTGCAACCGGCACACTTTCAGAAGAAACGCAATATGCTCAATTGTTGGTTCAGACTACCGGAGTTGATAGAGATTGGCAAGATGTTTTCTTTGATGGTGGTAATGTAATCAGTCATTCTTTATCTGCTAGAGGCGGAACTGAAGATACAAAGTTCAGTACATCTTTAAGATACCTGCATGATGAGGGTGTAGTAATTACGGATGATTATAAATTGTATACAGCAAATTTGAAGGTTAATTCTAAAATTGGAGACAAATTAAGGTTTGGTCTTAGTGCTACGCCGTCTTATACGAAACAAAGACGTCTGCCGACATCAATCCATAATCCTACACGTCAATCGCCTTGGTTGCCAATTTATCATACAGATGAAACTCTTCAATTTATTAATCGAGATAATTATCCTGATGTTGGAGTGGGCGATTACTTTTTTGAAAACCATTTAGTTGAATTAGATTTAGATGGAGATGGAAGTGATTCTAGACCACGTACTTCAGGTGATTCAAACCCTTATCAACAATATGTTGAAAGAGAGCATTATGACATTAATACTAAGTTGTTTGGTTCTACTTTTTTGAGCTATGAAATTTTAGATGGGCTTACTCTAAAAACATCATTGGGTGTAACTTTGGATCAGAGAAAACAAACAAGATGGGATGGTACCAATCATCATGCATCTGGTGCAAGCAGATCTGCTTATAGTGTGCAGAATCGTTACCGTACGAGGCTGATTAATGATAATACCTTAAATTATACTAAAGAATTTGGTAATCATGATCTAAGTCTGTTAGGCGGTTTAACCGTTCAGAAGAGAAGAAATGAATGGAGTCAGATCAATGGTAGTGGATTTACTGATGATCGTCTTAAGAATATTAACGGAGCTGATCCTTTAAATACTACTGTAACAGAATTCAATACAAACGTAAATAGACTAAGTTATTTTGCTAGAGTTAATTATGCGTTTAAAGAAAGGTATTTGTTTAATGCTTCCGTTAGACGTGATGCTAGTTCAGTTTTTGGGGTAAATGAAAAGTGGGGTACTTTCCCAGCAATCTCGGTGGGTTGGAATGTCGCTAAAGAAAATTTCTTAGTTAATAGTGATGTTGTTAGTAATTTAAAGTTTAGAGCTAGTTACGGTTTCACGGGTGCTGATGGTTTTAATGTAGGTAATGCGATTGTAAATGCATATCCTAATTTGGCTTTAATACAAAATACTAACGCCGCAGGCGTACAAGGTGTCTCTTCGTTAAATATTGCGAACCCAGATTTAAAGTGGGAAGCTTCAGCAGAATTAACCGTTGGTTTAGATTACGGTTTTGCGAATAACAGAATTTCAGGTTCTCTTGATTATTACCAAAGGAATAGTGAAGATTTACTTCTTAATAATCCTGTTTCTTATTTAACTGGCTTTAATCAAGGAATTGTGAATTTAGGCGAAGTACAAAACAAAGGGTGGGAATTTGAATTACGCACCAAAAATGTGGTTAGGGAAGACTTTAGATGGAATTCTACATTAATTGCTTCTACAAATCAAAATGAACTATTAAGTTTTGGTGATTCGAACAATGCGATTATTGCAGATACCTACGGTAGAAATTCGCAATGGATTAACCGAATTGGTCAACCGATATCATCTTATTGGGGTTATGTTGTTGACGAGGAAGCATTTGATGAAACTTCTTTTAGAACGACTTATGTTGATAGTCCTTGGAATAGAATCAATGGGCAATCTAGAGCTACTATTGTGAAAGATTTAAATGGTGATGGTTTAATTACAGAGGAGGACAAAACTATTTTGGGAGATCCATATCCAGATTTGATATATAGTTTTACTAATGAATTTAAATATAAGAATTTTGATTTCTCTTTAATGGTTCAAGGTAGTCTAGGAGGACAGGTAAATAATATTGGAGATGAATATTTCTACAATTGGTTTGGTAATACAACTAGAGGAACAGGTGCTCAAGAAGCAGTTGCTGCCGGTCTAGTTTCAGATGTATCTTTTATTCAAAGAAAGGTATTAACAAGTGAAGTTATTGCAAGTTCTGACTACTTTTCTTTACGTAATATAAACCTTGGATATAATTTTTCAGAAGACATAACGTCTCGTATTGGTTTAGATGGTGTACGACTTTATGCAACAGCTCAGAATTTGGTTTATATCACGGCTGACGATTATCACGGTTTCAATCCAGAGCATGATGATAATGGTAATATTAGAGCCTTTGGTTCCCAAAGAGCTGGTACGCCAATATTTAAAACGTTTACACTTGGTTTGAACATTGACTTTTAATTTTTTTAAAAAAATAAATTATGAAACATATAAAATATTTAATTTTTGCTGTTGCAGTATCTATTTTAGTCTCGTGTGATACTGAGGAGTTTTTAAATCCATTACCAGATTCTAGTGTTGCGGTAGACGGATTCTTCCAAACTGACGCAGATATATTGGCTGGAGTTATAGGAGTTTATGATGCCTTACAAGGTGTTAATGATGCTACCAATTCAAATGAGAGTACTACGAATAGGGGGGTGCAATTTGAGCATCTATTAACAGAGCATAGAACCGATAATACTAGAAATGCTACAACAGAAGGTTCAAAGGCTGATTTTCACAGATATCTTGTTAACGCTAACAATGTAGAATCTGAAGATTATTATGCATCTATGTATGAAGTTATTTTTAGAGCGAACAATATCTTAACCTTTATTGATATAGCAGATGCTGATAATCAAGCTAAGTACACCGCTGAGGTGAAGTTTTTAAGAGCTTATGCTTATTTTAAACTAGTTCGATTATTTAGTGATGTCCCTTTAGTAACTGATGTAGTGTCACCAGCTGATAAAGAAACGCCTTTTATTAGAACATCAGAAACAGAAGTGTATGCTCAAATTGTAGATGATTTACAAGAAGCAATAAGTGTTTTAGATAATTCTTCAAAGGTAAGAGCATCTAAGGCCGCTGCACAAGGTATTTTGGCAAAAGTATATTTATCACAAGAGAGTCCTAATTATTCAGGTGCTCAGCAGTTATGTGAGGATATAATTAATAGTGGACAATTTAGTTTACAGAGTAATTATTCAGATGTATTTTACAATGAGTTGAATAATGAAATCATTTTTGCTATTGCATATGAATCAGGTAACCCTTTAGAAAGCCAAGGTTTTTCTGCTGAATTTACTTCTGCAATTCGCGCAGGTGCAGAAGACGGTCAAAATATTGTTAATGATAATCTTATAGCAGCTTTCGCATCAGCAGGTGGAAATAGAACTGCGGTTTCTTATGTAACAGTAAGTGGTTCTAATGAAGTGGCTAAGTTTTTTCCTGATGGAAATGATTCGACAGCAGAACCTGCTTACGGAGTAAATGCTCGTGATGCAGGTAATGATTACATCGCTTTGCGTTATGCAGATGTACTTTTAATGCACGTTGAAGCTGTTATGGCAGGTGGTAATTCAGTAAGTTCTGCGGGAGCCATAAGTTCTTTCCAAGCAGTAAGAGACAGAGCCGGTTTAACTGCAGCGGTTAGTACTATTTCTCAAGATGATCTTTTACTTGAAAGAAGGGTAGAATTAGCATTTGAAAACCAAAGATGGTTTGATTTGTTAAGATTTGGTGTTGCAGAGTCTGTTTTAGGTGCGCATGCTACCGAAATGCAATATGTATTTGATGCTAGGAAATTATTACTACCAATTCCGGGTAGAGAAATAAACATAAGTGGGGGCCTTTTAACACAAAACCCTGGATATTAATATTAAAAACTAAATTTTAAGAAATGAAAAATAAGATTAATATTTTCAAGAAAAGAACACTAGCACTCATGTGTGTAGTTGCAGCTAGCTTGTTCATTGGTTGTGTTGGTTCTGACGCCTTTAGAGATGATTTACCCGATGCTGGCTCTAAGGCAGATACTATATTCCCATCTGCAAATTTTGATTATACAGCAAGTCAAGATGATTTTACAGTAATAAATTTCACAGATCTTTCAAGTGAAGCAAATATTTATGCATGGGATTTTGGTGGAGGAGCTACCTCAACAGAACGAGATCCTTCTCATACGTTTGCCGGAGAAGGTGTTTACCCTGTTAGTTTAACTGCTAGTGATGCTAATGGCGAAACATCTTCAGTTACCATAGATGTGGCAGTTGTAGATGAACTTGTTGCAGCATTTCAATGTCCTGACTTTTTATGTGATCCAAGAACGCCTTGGGGTGGTGGAAGAGGTACAAGTACTTTTTCTGGCAGTAGTTCGCCAACGCCTCCAGAAGGAAATGGTGCAGCTAAAATAAGTAGCTCTGCCCAATTTCTTGATCAAAGTATTCGTGTTGTTGCTGGTGCAACCTATAGAATAACGTTTTGGTATGTTAGTAAAACTACCGGTAGTTCTGCAGGAGCACTCTTAATTGAAGATGCCGATACTGGTGATGACTTTTTGAATGAACCTGTTCCATTAACTTCTCAGGCTTCTGCCTATGTGGAATATTCAGTTGATTTTACAACTGGTGCTGCTACAGAGAACATGAGATTTAATATCGAATATGCAGGTACAGAATGTAGATATTCTAAAATTAGTATAGAAAGGCTTTGATCATTAGATCTGTTGTGCTACTATTTTAGGGGTTAACAGCTTTAAGTGATGAGTTTAAAGTTTATCTACCAAGCTAATTTTATAAGAAAGAAATAAAAAAATAAACAAATAAAAAATTATGAATTTATTTAAAAAAGGAATGAGTGTCTTGCTATTAATGGGCCTCGTAATTTCATGTGACGATGAAGGTTATGTACCTATTTCCCCAGACGCCTCATCATTTGATGGTTCTACAACCCCTGTGTTTTCTAGTTTTTCTACAGCAATAAGTGGTGATGGTACTATTGTTGACGTAAAAGCACTTACTGTTGGTGTTGATTCTTATGTAGTAGATTTTGGCGATGGTAGTAGTGCTGTTACTTTAGCACAAGGGGCGACTGCTTCTCACGATTATTCTAATGTAGATGCCTCTACTGATTATACAATATCTGTAACTGCAGGTGGCATGACTCAAACAGAAGATATAACGGTTGAACATGCAGTAACATCTATTAGTTCTGCGCCTTCATCACCCGAAGGAAAGAGATATAATTTGTTGAATATTTTTACTGACGCTAGCTCGGTAGGTTCAGCAGGTACTGGAGGTACACCGGTAGTGTTAGATTCTGGCAACAACCTATTAGAATTTTCTAGACTACATAGTGATACTGGGGTTTTAGCCTTAAGTGATGAAGTTGTTCTTGCAGATGCTTTTTATAGTGGAGTAGGGTCTTCAGATATTCATTTTGATGTTCATTCTAATTTTGCTGAGGGTATTGATAAATTGAAAATAACTTTAGTTGATAATACAAATGGTGTAAGCCATGTGATTGATGATTTGGATTTAACAGATGGTGAATGGACCGGTTTTGATTTTAATTTAAATACTGATTTCTCGTCACCAGTTGTTCAATTTGATGAAATAATATTTGAATTAGCAACTAGCGGTACTGCAAAGGATCATGCAACCATAACAGTAGATAATATTTATATGTCTAGAGTAACGGGCGCTACTATTTTGAATGGTGATTTTGAAGATGGTCAAGATTTCTGGAAATGGACCACATTTACAGATGGAGAAACCAACCCTTTCGGATCAAGTTCTGATGGTTCTGATTTTGATATTGACGGAAATGATACAGGTGGCAAAACAAGAGGAGCAAAATGGTCTTCAAGTCAATCTGCAGGAGAGTTTAGAACTTCTAGCTCTAGATTTGCTTATCAAGAGCTTGTCTTAACTCCTGGTGCTAATTATATTTTAGAGTATCAATATGCTATAAAAGATGATAGTGGAACTGACCCTATAGGTGGAAGAAGAATTGTAGGCTTAATTCTAGATGAACATTATGATGATGGAGCTGATGCTGTTGATAATCTTGGTAATAATTTGGGGTTTGATGAAGGCTTTGTAGCTGAAGGAAAATTTTCAGATACAAATAATGATTTTGGAACATTAGTTCAGATTCCATTTACTGCCAATAGTAGTGGTGAAGTTGGTATTATGTTTTATGCAGTTTCTCCTAAAGATGCTTTTATAGATAATGTAAAGGTGATAGCCCAATAATTCAATTTTAATGCGAAACCTCCGAAAAGAACTATTGGTATGTATGATATTAATATTTCTATCTGTAAACGCTACTTCTCAAAATAAGAAAAGTAGCGTTACGGAATCGGACCAAAAAGTTGAAAAACGTAGGAAAAGAAAAAAGAGAGTAAAACTACCTGAAATAGACTTAGACAACTGGAAAGTAACAATTCCAGAGGGCGAAGGTAAAGGAGGAGCAATTAGTATTGAGCCACCCGAAATATTGAATTATGCTACAAATGAGACCTTAAAGCCTTATATGTACAATGATTCTACAAAAGGGGCATTAGTGTTTTATGCACATCCAACATCAGCTACTACTGCGAATACCAAGTATTCCAGATCAGAACTGAGAGAGCAAATGGTTCCTGGTGACGATACGGTAAATTGGACATTTAAGCAAGGTGGTTTACTGATGGCAAAGCTAGCCGTAGATGAAGTTACTCGTGATAAAAACGGTAAATATCACAAAGTAATTGTATTACAAATTCATGGACGATTAACTAATGAGCAAAGAGATTTAATAGAACAAAAAGACAATAATGCACCGCCAATACTTAAAATATATTGGCAAAATGGGAAAATAAGGGTGAAGACGAAAGTTTTGAAAAATTTATCTATATCGCCCAAAGGTATTCTGTTTAAGGAAGCATGGGATGATGATGATGGGTTCACGTTTGAAGAAGAAGTAGGTTTTAGAAAATTTAATATTGAGATTAAAGTTTCTTATGGAAAGTTGGTGGTTTCGTTGAACAAAAGTGAATATGCGGTTTATGAAAATGCAAGTATGAAAAGATGGGGGGTATTTGAGAATTATTTTAAAGCAGGAAATTATTTTCAATCAAGAGATGAAGGTGCATTTGCAAGAGTTAATTTTTATAAACTAGAAGTTTTTCATTAAGAGTATTAATTGATTCAAAAGGTGAAGTTAAGGGCGCTGATTGAATTGTATTATAGATTGTTGAAGTTAGTTAGTTTTTGAATTTACTGGTCACTTAGTGGGCCAGTAAATTTCAAAAGCGTTTTAACAAATTGAATTGGTAGAGAAAATTATAAATTACGAATGCTTTTTTTAGCGGACTTATTTTTCATAAATTTAACAAACCAATCTGGTTAACCAATTGTAATAAAAGCTGTAAGAGCCTATGAAGATAGAAATCCTCACAAGAAATGAAAACCAAGAAATTCTTCACGGAATAATTTCCAAAATTCGTGACTTAATGAATTTTAAAAATTTGGAACCTGGTGATAAACTACCTTCAGAGCGTA
Organism: uncultured Flavobacteriaceae bacterium; assembly: GCA_938009735.1. Classification (GTDB taxonomy): domain Bacteria; phylum Bacteroidota; class Bacteroidia; order Flavobacteriales; family Flavobacteriaceae; genus Maribacter_C. The sequence continues at coordinate 2,672 of CALLIG010000089.1, read as the reverse complement.
TGCTTGCAGAAAAGTTTGATGTTAGCAGGAGTAATTTGCGTGAAGCGATTCAAAAATTGGAGTTTTATGGCTTACTAGAATCCAAGCCTCAAAGTGGCACTTTTGTAGCCGACATTGGTCAAGTGGCCATGAATGGAATGATTGAGGATATATTAAGACTAGAAGAACCTGATTTTAAATCTTTAGTTGAGACAAGAATTTTATTGGAGCTTAAAACGGTAAGACTCGCGGCTCAAAGAAGAACCAAAGAAGATTTGAAGCAGATGAAGATGGCCTTAGAGGCATATAGTAAAAAGGTAAATAATGGTGAAGATGCTGTTCAAGAAGACCTTCTTTTTCATTTAGCAATTGCAAAAGCAAGTGGTAACAGTACCATGAATACATTTATGTTAATCATTACACCTGAGATAATAACCAATTTTGAAAAGTATCATGTTTGTGATAAAGGCATGGCATTTAGAGGTATCGAAGAACACCAAGAAGTTTTCGATGCAATAAAGGATCAAAATCCGCAATTAGCGAAAGAAAAAATGAAAGTGCATTTTAAAACATTATACCAGTATTGTTATAATATTTAAAGCAATAAATAAGCAAAGATAAAATGGCACGATTTTGTCTTTCTTTTAAAATATTTGAAGGGAACTAATACTTAAAACTTAACTACTCGAATACTTTGGTATCGCAACACTTGTTGTAATTCATGCCAAAAACTTCATAGCTGAATTTTAAGAGTACAATGTTAAGTAAGCATTTAGCTTACTGTATTTCTTTTGCTCAATTTTAATAGCATTCAAAGGAATAAGTAATATTACCAAATCGAGAAATTATGAAAACCAAAGGTTTAAGATGGTGGGTAGTTGGTCTAGTAGCTTTGGCAGCAGTAATAAATTATATTGATAGACAAGCTTTTGGAGCTCTGTGGCCAGACATTGCTAATGATTTATTTCCAGAAATGGATAAGGATGGACATAAAGCCATCTATGGTACGATATCGACAGTTTTCATACTTTCTTATGCTGGAGGACAAGCGCTTTTTGGTAAAATTTTCGATTGGATAGGAACTAGACTAGGATTCGCTCTTTCTATTGGTGTTTGGTCCCTTGCGACAATGTTGCACGCTTTTGCTCAAGGAATTTTGAGTTTTTCAATCTTTAGGTCAATATTAGGGATTGCAGAGGCTGGAAACTGGCCTGGTGCTGCTAAAGCTAATGCAGAATGGTTTCCGACGAAGGAACGAGCACTTGCTCAAGGTATATTTAATTCAGGCGCTGCTATAGGTGGAATAGTTGCATATCCAGTAATTGGATTGCTATCTGTTTATTTCGATTGGACGGCTATATTTATAGTTGTATCCATACTGGGATTCTTATGGTTACTACCTTGGCTATATATAGTAAAAGGAGCACCTAAATCTCACCCTTGGTTGTCAGATGAGGAGAAAAAATATATTCTTTCAGGACAAGAAAATCAAGACATAGACGAGGATGGTAATTATGATGAAGGTTATACCCCTAGTACAGGTGAATTACTCAAACATAAAGAGAGTTGGGGTGTAATAATCGCATCTGCGGCCATTGATCCTATTTGGTGGCTATTTATAGTTTGGATACCAATCTATTTATCAGAAGTTTTTGGAATGGATGTTAAACAAATAGCGTTCTCGGCATGGGTACCCTATGTTGGAGCAATGATTGGGGCTATATTTGGTGGTTTACTTGCCAAAAATAGACTCACAGCAGGATGGTCTGTAGATAAGACACGTAAGATGACTATAACTTTAGGCTGTTTTATTATGATTCCTTGTTTTTTCTTGTTAAAAGCACCTGGATCTGCTATGAATGCTGTTATAATTATGGCGGTTTTACTTTTCGGATTTCAAGTAGCAATCGGAAATATACAGACACTACCAAGTGATCTTTTTAGCGGAAAAATTGTTGGTACACTTTCAGGATTTGCAGGTATGGCAGCTAAACTTGGCGCAGCTGGCCTTACCATTTTAGTAACGTTTATAACAACAGGAGGTAATTACACACCTGCATTTATTATAGGTGGAGTATTAGCATTAGTAGCTCTTTTAGCGGTATGGATACTTTGCCCTAAAATTGAAGCATTGAAACCAGAATAAAATACAAATAGTAGAATAATAATATTTATAGATTAAAATTATATAAAATGAGTTCAAAAGGAAAAGTAGCAGTAGTAACTGGCGCAACCGGAGGTATTGGTTTCGAAGTAGCTAAAAGATTAGGTAAAGATGGATATACCGTAGTTTTAAATGGTATTGAAGATGAAGTAGGAGCTAAAAGAGTTGAAGAGCTTACTGCGGAAGGAATTACTGCTGAGTATATGGGATTCGATGTTACAAGCGAAGAAGCGGTAACCTCAAATATAAAGGCAATAGGAGAAAAGTACGGAAGAATTGATGTTCTTGTAAATAATGCAGGAGGCTTAGGTGGAAGGTCTCGATTTGAAGAAATGACAACAGATTTTTACAGATTTGTAATGGCTTTGAATCTTGATTCTGTGTTTTTCGCTTCAAGAGCTGCAATACCATTTCTTAAAAAAGGAGAGCATCCTTCAATAATCAACTATACATCAAATGCAGGATGGACAGCAGGTGGACCAGGTGCAGGAATATATGGTACTTCAAAAGCAGGTGTTCATGCAATTAC
>CALLIG010000088.1 GCA_938009735.1 uncultured Flavobacteriaceae bacterium | reverse complement strand
TTCAATTGTTTGAATTTAAGCCATTTCTTGGTTTTAGCTGCTGTTTCAACTAAAAACGCGCTCGTTTTTTGGTCAAAACCTTCAGGGCCCCAATCTTTCAGTCGTTTCTGAATATGAGAAGGAGCGAAGAAAAACTTGCTTCTATCTGAAATGATTCCCTCTTGAGGTTTAGTATTTGCCCAATGTGTTATGCCTACATTGCTTGTGAATTTCATTTGGTCTCCTAAATGAATATGGAGCGCTGCTAATACCTTGGCATTACCAAACATATCTACAATGACGGTAGGAATACTGGCGTCAATTGTGGTGGCTTCTTCATAGGTAAGGCATTGATCATAAATGTTTAAACCTTTGACTATTTCTATATTTTTACGAGAGGTAACTCCAATTACAGTTGGAGCATCTTTATCCCTCTTTAAGGCATAGCCCAGTCCTGTACTGGTTTTACTGCTAGCGCTTAAAATAAGAATCTGTTTTGCACCGTACCAGTCTTTGTCCTTTAGAGCATCCCACAAACAAAAAGAAGTTAAATGCAAAGGAAATAATAACATTCGTTCCTGATCATATTCCTGATTGTAATTTTTCTCATTATTAACTCTACGATACATATTATAACCCGTAGGTAATTGAGAGCGATGTGCTGAGCCATCAACAAACCTTTTTTCATTACAACGAGTTGGTGTCATTTTTAAATGCTTGGCAGGAGGGAAATAGCCAAACAAACGATCTCCAACAGGAATATCATCGGTTTTTGAAGCAACTACGGTAGCAAATCCCCAAACAGGAATTACACCCCAGCCATTTGTGTTTTCTCCTAACGGCGGAAAAAATTGCCAGTACCCTATCATGTCACCTGCGACAGCATAGGTTATGTTATTTGCGGTGTATGCAAATTTTTCAATTTTAACCAAAACATCTCCATCTTTTATTTCTAAAGCGGAAGGCGGTGTTTCCACAAGACGATTTTTTACAAAAACACCTTGACTCACCTGAAATTGTGGATTTTCTATTGCTACTTGTTTGGGTGCGTCAAGTTCAGTAATGAAATGTTGAAGTTTAAGTGCAGCTGGCATTGAGCTATTTCGTAATCTTTTCAAAATAGCCATCTTTTCCATATCCTTTTTGTCAACATTCTGAACTAAGTGTCCAAAGCCATTAAGGCGATTTGTTCGAAGCCAATCACGTAGTTTTTTGTCTTTTGACCAATTGAATTGATTTACCAGTTGACTTGATACCATCCGAATCCAATCTGTATCATGATTTGGTATCATAACTACTTGACAAATTTCATTTTTGGTTTTGTCATCGGCATAATTTGCTTCAACATAAGCTATAAATGATGCGCTAAAAATAGGTTGATAAGAGCGAACGGTTTGCGGAGTTATAACGCCATTTTGAAATATAGGGCGAATATCATGTTCCTTGATAGCAGTTGCAGAGCAATCAACATGAATATGGTTAACCGAAGTTGGTATAATGCCTTCCTCCAGAATAATTCGACTATCCTCAATTTGTTTTACCCTACCAAGTCGAACTACATTTTTAATCTTTCTTAGTTCTACTAGTTCCAGTTTGCTGACTGTTGCGCCATGAAACATTTTTGGAGTTACTTTTTTATCTAATCGCAAGATAACGCCATCTTTTTCTAAGTTTTCGAACAAATTAGGAATAGATTTGGCTTTTGATATTGCTTCCAATTGATTGGCCATTGAGCCGATAGAGGAATTAAAAAACTCAGGAGCTGGTTGTGTATTTTGACGATCTAGTAGCCATGCGTCTCTAGAAACAATCCATGTGATGTTATCTGGGTTAATCTGATTCTTCAATAACCAAAGGCAAGCATCTATTCCAGTTTTTCCACCACCAATAACAATAAAACCTTCTGGCGTATTTGTTATTTTTGATAAATCATTCAATGGAATAAATTGTACACCTTTATCTATTGAAAAATTGGGTGTGTGTGTTGCAGGAACACTAGTTGCCAAGATCGTGGTGTCTACTAATTTCTTTTTTACCTTTATGTTATACTTCTCACCAGTTATAAGGGATTCAAAGGCACCATTACCTTTGTAGTCACAAGATGGAAAATACTTTACCCTGCCAGATGACAAAAAGGTATTTTGCATAACATCCTCATAATAAGCGTTAATTTCAGTTCCCTTGGCTAAACTATAGAGACCTTTATTAGTGCCTGTTTCATCTTTTTGACCGTTACTAAGTTCTTTTGAACTTACGCCATAAAATTGCGAAGGTTGATGAAGGGTAACAAAGGGATAAGCTATATTCCAATGCCCGCCAGGTTTTGCATAACGATCTATTATTGTAATGTTAGCATCCGTTTCCAATAATAAAGTATCAACGAAGGCCATTCCTACGGCGCCGCTACCAATAATAAGGTAATCTGTTTCTAGCATATGTTTGTGTTCGAAAGATTTGGTTAAAGGTTTATTCAAGATGTGATTCAATTAAAAGTGGAGTGCTATTTTTATCTCACTCCGTTTACATTCATTGCTAAGGTATAAATTGAATCCATAGCCGTAATGAATAATATATCTTGATTTGGTCCGCCAAAAGTAACATTGGCGGTCCAATTTTCAGGAACAGGAATATGATTGATCTGTTCTCCTTTTGAATTAAAAACGGTTACTCCATCTCCTGTTAAGTATACATTTCCATTATTGTCTATAGTCATACCATCGGAACCCATATCAACGAATAGCTTCCTATTAGATAGACTGGCATCTTCATTAATAGTAAAGGAATATGTTTTTTTTGCGCCATTATCAGCAATGTAAAGTGTTTTGCCATCGGCAGAACCAATAATTCCATTAGGTTGTTCGTAACCTCCTTCGGCAACAATTCGTACTTCATGAATACTTGGGGTTATATAATAAACGCGTCTTTCTGAAATGCGATTTTCTGTTGGTTCCCACCAAGGGCGATCATACAACGGATCTGTAAAATAAATTCCTCCATTGGCATCTATCCATAAATCATTGGGTCCGCCTAATAGTTTTTCTTCGAAATTATCGATTAGAACAGTTACATTTTTTTCAGAACCAATGCGCCACAGTTCATTTTTTTCATCAGCGCACGATAGTAAATTGCCATCATGGTCAAAATAGAGTCCGTTTGAGCGACCTGCCGGCTTCATATAATCTGAAACAGTATTACTTTGAGCATCCCATTTAACAATACGATCGTTGGGTTGATCTGTGAAATAAACATCACCATTTTCATCAACTGCTGGCCCTTCTGTGAATTCATATTCTTCAGAAACCAAAGTAAGTTCAGCACCTTCTTTGATGATACTATTCTCTTGGGCTTTACAAGATGTTGTTGTCAATAATAATAGCGCTAAAGAAAAAACTAAGTTTTTATATGTACTCATTTTACGGTGTTACTTATATTTATGTAGTTCGTATTAGATCTAATTAATTCCTTTTAAGAATTCCATATTGTGTTTCATACTTTCTAAAGGCGTACTTGCATATTCTTCTTGTTCAATAAAAATATGTTTGACTCCCGAAGCTTCTTGATTTGCCATCATAACGGCAATATCTAACCCTCCTTTTCCGAATTCTGTACTTTCCTTTTTAGCCATGTTCATGTCTTTCAAATGCCAGAGAGGAAAACGACCTGGGTACTTTTTAAAATAATCTAATGGATCTTTACCTCCGACAATAACCCATCCCAAATCTAATTCCATGTGAACCAAATCTGCTTGGGTATTATCCATCAAGACATCATATAAAACTTCTCCTTTTTCAGATTCGAATTCGTATTCATGATTGTGATACCCGAATTTTAAACCTAATTTATTGCAAGCTTCACCAGCTTTATTGAATTCGTCAGCAACTTTTTTATAATTATCAACAGTTTGACCTTTGCTTGGCATTGACGAGCAAATCAGATACTCTTGGCCTGATGCAACGGCTTCCTCCATAGTTTGTTGAAAATTGTCATCTAGAGCCACGTGGCCACTTGTAAGTTTCATGCCTAGTGCATCACAAGTATCTTTCATTTCTTTTGGAGAAAGACCGTAATAATGCCCCTTACCACTTCGAGCAGATTCTATTTTTTTCAATCCGATAGACGCAATCTTTTCTAAAGTACCCTTAGCATCCTTAGCCATCTCATCTCTAAAGGAATAGAGTTGCACGCCATAGGCAGAGCTATTTTTACTTGCTAAAGCACAAGATGGTAGCAGGCACGCTCCAGCTGTAAACAATCCTGATTTAATTAAAAATTCTCTTCTAGTATTCATAAATGCTTTTATATTAATGATGATGTTTTTTATAATGTTCTTTCAACACATCGGCACCATAATCATTTGATAAATCACGTACAACTGCATGTGCATGGTTAGCGTTATTTTGAGTATTATCATATTCAATGAGTAACATAGGGCCTTGAATTCTGTAGTAATGACCTGAACCAGGTTGCAGACTTCCAGCCCAAGCAAATGATAAATTTTCTATTCCTGCTTTTTGAATTTTCTTCCAAAATCTAGCTTCAAAGTCAGGTTCAAAGGTGGTTAGATAAACATCAACCAGTTTTAGTAATTGCTCTTTTTGATCTTCTGATAAAGCGGTGTATGAAATTCCGGTAGGAGTTAATGCTAATGCAATGCGGTTATTGACTGAAATTACGTCATTAGGAGCTTCTTCTGAAAATCGAGCAGTTTTTAATTGTACATCACCCATTGAATTGATAAGGTTAAAACCTAAACTTGCCTCTTCTCTGAGAACTTCTTTTCCTTTTTGTTCTGCGGTCGCAACGATACCGGGGTTGGTTCCAAAAAAAGAAGGTGTTGATGCACTTAGCTTACCATCTGACGAAGTGAAATTTAGTGATAAGTGATGTCCTTCAAAGCGCCATCCCCATGGAGTCTTTGAGGAAGGTTGACCAAAAATGCAGAAGTGATAATTTAAAGGGTCACGTCTTGGTCTACCATCAGGCATGGTATCATTAGCATTATCTTCAATTACTCTAAGTACTTTTTCAAGTGCCATTATCTCTTGCGATTTTCGAAAGCCTTCTTTGCCTAATGATGATCTTAATAAATCTATGGCAGCATCTGTTTGTTTGTCATCGAAATCATGAAAAGTTGGCCCTTTTCTTGGTAAAGGCACATAATTCATGTTATAGCGTTCCTCATCTTCTAACGTGAAGTTTGCCTTCTCTCTTAGTTCTTCAGAAAGTGTGTTTAAAAAAGTTTCTGCTTTTGCCGATAGGCTTTGCGCGGCGACGGGTGCCAAAAATGAACATAGTATAAGACAGATGAGTACTTTTTTCATGTTTATTTATTATTGTTTAATTGATAACTCACAAATGCAATTTCTTTACTGTCTGGCGACCATGAAGGTACATTAATAGTTCCTTGACCTCCGAAGAGTTTTGCTAAGACAGTAATTTTCTTTGTTTCTAAATGCATCAATCGTAATTGTACATTTTTATTTGCGGGATGTTTACCAGAGGGCACATCTGTATTAAAAGTAACATAAACGATCCATTTACCGTCAGGGGAAGGATGTGCAAACCAATCATTGAGAGCATCCGTTGTGATTTGTTCTTGTTTACTTCCATCAGCTTGCATACGCCAAATTTGCATCGTGCCTGTGCGTTCTGAATTGAAGTAAATATATTTTCCATCGGGGGAATAATCAGGCCCATCATCCAAACCTTTTGATGAGGTCAATCGTGTTTCAGTACCTCCTTCAAAAGGAATCGTGTAAATATCATAATTGTCATTGCGTTCTGCACAGTATGCCAAAGTTTTACCATCAGGAGACCAGCCATGCCAGTATGAAGGACCAATGGGAGTTATTTTCTTTGGTTTTCCTCCTTCTATGGGCAGAGAGTAAATTAGAGATTTTCCGGTCTCTGTCTGATCACTAATCACCAATTGCTTTCCATCAGGTGAAATGCCGTGATCATTATTGATTTTTTTAGCAAAACCTGTTGGTATTAATTCAGATACTCCACCCGCCACAGGTATTTTATATAATAACCCGTTGCTATTGTAAATTAAATTTTTCCCATCTGGCGTCCAGTTGGGTGCCTCAAAATGATTTTTTTCTTCTAAGATAATTTGTCGCTCCAACGAAGCAATTGAAATGGTTTCTAAGGTACTTGTAATGCCAATTTTATTTTCTGAAGTTTGAGCATTTAAGAATTTTCCAAAAATCAATATCCCCAGAAAAAAACAAAAATGACATGGAAAACTGACTAAAGAATTCATTGATTGCCGTAGAATTAGATGCATTTAAAGATAATTAAAAATACCGTTCAGATTCCGAATGTAAAAACGGCTGTGATTTGTACTTTTACGGAAAGCAATTTTGATGAATACAAGACAAACCCAATTGCAAGCTTTTGATCGCTTATTAACTATAATGGATGAGTTGCGAGAGCAATGCCCGTGGGATAAAAAGCAAACCATGCAAACGCTCCGTCATTTAACCATTGAGGAAACCTATGAACTTGGCGATGCTATTTTAGAAAACGATTTAGAGGAAGTAAAAAAAGAATTGGGCGATGTGTTATTGCATATTGTTTTCTATGCAAAAATAGGAGGCGAAACTAATGATTTCGATATAGCAGATGTCTGCAATAGTATATGCGACAAGCTAATCAACAGACACCCACATATTTATGGCGATGTTGAAGTAAAAGATGAAGACGATGTAAAACGAAACTGGGAAAACATCAAGCTTAAAGAAGGTAAATCAAGTGTGCTAGAGGGTGTGCCAAACGGATTACCTGCTTTAGTAAAAGCAAATCGCATTCAAGAAAAAGTATCTGGAGTCGGATTTGATTGGGAAAAATCAGAACAGGTTTGGGAAAAAGTAGAAGAGGAGCTAGCAGAATTTCAGGAAGAAGTAAAAGCAAACAATCCAGAAAAAATGGAAGCTGAATTCGGTGATGTACTTTTCTCGATGATTAATTACGCACGTTTTTTGAAAATTAATCCTGATAATGCCTTAGAGCGAACCAATAAAAAATTTATAAAACGCTTTCAATACCTTGAAAGGAAAGCCAAAGGTTTAGGAAAATCTTTAGACCAAATGACACTCTCAGAAATGGATGTCTTTTGGGAAGAAGCTAAAAGGGTTTAAAGATTAAGTCCAAAATATATTTAGAGTGCTAGAGAAATACACTAAAGAATTCAGTTACAACGTAAAGCTTTCCGTGCCAGTAATTATGGGCATGTTAGGGCATACTTTTGTGCAATTGGCCGACAATATTATGGTCGGGCAATTGGGTACAGCAGAGCTCGCTGCAGTTTCTTTAGGTAATAGTTTTGTGTTCATAGCCATGTCGATAGGGATTGGATTTTCTACTGCAATTACTCCGCTAGTTGCAGAAGCAGATGGTGCAGGTAATAAAGCTGATGGCAAAAGTGCTTTAAAGCATGGTTTGTTATTATGCACCGTTTTAGGCATCGCTCTTTTCGCCCTTATTCTATTGGCAAAACCAATAATGCACTTAATGAAACAGCCGCCAGAGGTTGTTGAGTTAGCAATGCCGTATTTAGATTTAGTGGCTTTGTCACTTATACCTTTGATTATTTTTCAAGCATTTAAACAATTTTCTGAGGGCTTATCGCAGACGCGATACCCCATGTATGCTACTGTAGTTGCAAACATTATAAATATCACACTAAATTATTTATTAATTTTTGGCAATTTCGGTTTTCCGGAAATGGGAATCGTTGGTGCCGCCATTGGTACTTTGGTTGCACGAGTTCTTATGGTTGTTTATATCTGGTACTTACTTAAAAGCAAAAAGAAGTTTCATGATTATGTAACCGGTTTTAATTTTAGGAAGCTTGAAAAGAAAGTAATGAATAAGATTATAAATTTGGGATTTCCTTCTGCTTTGCAAATGCTTTTTGAAGTTGCCATTTTTACCGCTGCAATATGGTTAAGCGGAGTATTAGGTAAAAATACACAAGCGGCTAATCAAATTGCCTTGAACCTAAGTAGTATGACATTTATGTTTGGTATGGGCTTGGGTGTTGCTGCGATGATTCGAGTTGGTAATCAAAAAGGGTTAAAGAACTTTGCTGATTTAAGGCGTATCGCCTTGTCTATTTTTCTATTGACTTTCTTTATTGAAATTATTTTTGCAGCGCTTTTTCTCTTAGGAAGGAATTGGTTTCCGTCACTTTATTTAGATTTAAACGATGCTGTAAACTTGGCAGATAATACAGAGGTTATTATAATTGCGGGACAGCTTTTACTAGTTGCAGCCTTTTTTCAAATTTCAGATGGAATTCAGGTTGTAGTTTTAGGCGCGCTACGTGGATTACAAGATGTGAAAATACCAACTGTACTTACCTTTATTGCATACTGGTTGATTGGTTTTCCCATCAGTTATTACTTAGGGTTACATACCGAGTTGAAGAGTACGGGTATATGGATCGGTCTATTGGTAGGCCTTACCGCCTCAGCGATTATGTTGTATATTCGATTTAATTATTTAACGAAACGTCTAATAGAAAATCAGCAGTAATGCTATTTGTATCCTGAGCAAAGTCGAAGGGTTAATTTTTAATATATAGAATGGAATTTCCGAAATTTTTACTGGGTGATAATACAGATTATCCTTCTGCAATATTTATCGTGCATACTGAATACCCAAGGTTTATTATCAATTTAGAAAACGATGAGGTAGAATGGTTAGAAGACTTTACTGAAGATGATCAAAAAGAATTAGAGACTGAAGGGGAAGCTTTGATAGTAGAGGCAACAGAATTTTACGATCGCGAAGTTTCTAGGTACGAAGATTAATTTATGCTTGAAGAACTCTTAAAGTACGACAAAGAGATTTTTTTACTTCTCAATAACCTTGGTACAACTACTTGGGATGGCTTTTGGATGTTCATCACAAACAAGTTCAGTTCAGTTCCAATTTATTTGGTTCTAATATTCATTTCATTTAAACAGTTTGGAGCAAAAAAGACTTTAGTTCTCGTAATCGCTGCAATAATGATGATTGTAGTTACTAATGGTCTTGCCGATTTTTTTAAATATGGTATTGGTAGATTACGACCTTGTCATGATACTGATGTTAGTGAATTGATGCGCCTCGTTAAAAATTCATGTGGTGGTAAATTCGGTTATTTTTCGGCACATGCATCAAATTCGATGGCGGTTGCTGTTTTCTTTTCTGTAGTGTTAAAACAGAAGTTTAAGTTTATAGGATTACTACTGCTCATCTGGGCATTTTTTGTTGGTTATAGCAGAATATATATCGGCGTTCACTTTCCTTTAGATGTATTCTCGGGTATGGCAATAGGTCTCTTTTTTGGCTGGTTGTTTGCAAAGTTGCATATATTTGCGCTCCTCAAATTGCGTTTATGATATCTAATACTAGGTATTGGTTGTTGATTCTTATGACTGTTTTGGTGTATATCACCGGAATGTTCGTAACACTCTTTGAAAATGATTCAGCACAATTTGCTGTCATGGCCATGCGCATGGTTCAAGAGAATGATTTTTTAAGTCTTTTTAAAGGGACTGAAGAATATCTTGATAAGCCTCATATGCATTATTGGCTTGCAGCAATCTCCTTCAAAATTTTTGGAATTCATGACTGGGCATACCGCCTTCCAGGAATCCTAGCTACATTATTGGGCGCATATAGTTGTTTTGGTCTGGGCAGATTGCTTTATAATAGCGATACTGGTAAGCTTGCTGCACTTATTTTTATGACAGCACAAACTATTATGCTTTCGGTAATAGATGTGCGTACAGACGCTGTATTAACCGGGTTTACCATTTTCGCAATTTGGCAGTTAGCTGCCTATATCGAAACTAAAAAGCTTAGTAATATCATGCTAGGCGCATTTGGTGCAGGAATTGCCTTTTCAACGAAAGGTCAGATAGCACTTGTTGTCATGGGGTTTCCGCTGTTGTGTCACTTAGCATATACACGAAACTGGAAACGTTTTTTAAGCTGGAAAGTGCCGGTAGCATTGATAGTTTTTACGCTTACAATTATTCCAATGCTGTATGCTTACTATCACCAATTTGATTTACATCCTGAGAAAATAATACGAGGAAAAGGGGAACGTAGTGGTCTATTTTTTATTTTTTGGGAACAAAGTATGGAACGCATGAGCGGCGAAGGAATGGGTAAGAATAGTAGTGATTATTTCTTCTTTTTCCACACCTTCCTTTGGGTTTTTCTTCCTTGGACGATCTTGGGAGTTGGCGCTTATTGGACTCAATTAAAAACTTTTTTTAAACTTAAGTTTAAGTCCAATCCTAAACAGGAGTTCTTAACCTTAGGTGGTATTACATTCATATTTCTAGTGATTAGCTTTGCGCAATTTAAACTGCCGCATTATTTGAACATAACTATGCCGTTGTTTGCGGTTTTGACTGCGTCTTATTTGCATAACCTTTATATAAATTCAAAGAAAAAAAGCATTAAAGTGATGCTTGGTGTACAATATTTTGTGCTTTGTTTGTTCTTTATAACACTTATGCTCATTTGTTTTTATGTGTTTAAAATTGAAAGCTATTATGATTATCTCTTACCCGGAATAGGGATTGCGATTATTATATATTTCTGTTTGAAGCGTGAAGATTATTATTATCGGATCATTACACTTTCAGTTTGTGGTACATTGTTATTAAATGCAGTTTTGAACACCCATTTTTACCCAGAATTATTGAAGTATCAGGCGGGATCTTCTATGGCGCAAACGATTGCCGAAGAGAATATTCCTGTTGATAATATTTATAAAGTATCTACCCGATATTCATGGACGCTAGATTTCTATAATCAAAGTCCTGTGAAAATTACGACTATGGATGCGATTAAAGGCCAGAATAATATTTGGATTTATGCGGATGATCTTCAATTAAAAGAATTACAAAATCTTGGTTTTGATTGGGATAAACAATATTCAGAAGACCAATTCAGAATCACACGTTTACAGGGGAAGTTCTTGGATCCTGCAACTCGTAAAAAAGTGCTTAATCGGATGCACTTAATCCACATTTATTAAAACTATTCCTGAGTTTTTAGCTCTACTTTTTTGAAGTGATAGTAAATTCCTGTTAAAGATATTACCGCTGTGATTAAGAAGAATAAAACGCTGACACCAACCGATGTGTTTGTGTCAAGCCCAAGTAAAGTGGCACCATAAAGAAAGGTGACTTCACGACTTCCGATACCACCTATGGTTAGTGGAATAACAGAAACTATAGAGGAAATCAAAAATATGAACAGGTATGCAATCATGTTGGTTTCAATACCGATAGCTTTCAAAATAAGCAGAATGCTTATTAGTTGAAAAAGTTGTACGAGTGTGGAATATCCAACAGATTTCCACAGTACAGGAAGTACAAAGTGAAAGAACTTCTTATTCAAAAACCAGAAGAATGCAATTCCTAATGGAATAGCAATTGCAAATAATATTTTAAAATCAGTTAGAAGACTGTTTTGTAAAACAAGCGCTAAAATAAACGTGTAAAGTGCTATGAGTAGTAGACCACTTAAACGGTCAAGTACCAGTACCGCTATTACTTTTTTGGTATCAACAGCAAACTTTTTTTTTATAATATAGCCTTTGTAGGCATCTCCACCTATGCCTCCTGGAAGAAACAGATTATAAAACATACCCAGCAAATACAGTTTAAAATTACTCTTTTGAGTCAAACGTACTTCTAGTTCATGAAAATAAAGGTTGAGTCTTAATGCTGCTATTATCTTTGAACCAACGACTAAAAGAAGTGCAATAAAAAGATATAGAGGATTAGCTTTTTTTAATGTAACTAATACTTCTTCTAGATTAAGTTTGGTAAAAATAAAATAGATAAGTGCGGCACTTATGAGAACCTTAAGAACAACAATCCCTTTCTTACGCAGATTTGCCACCAACAGTTATTTTTTTAATTCTGTATGGTCGTTTTTTCTGTGATTCATAATAAGTTCGTATGAGCAGTTCCATTACGATACCGATGGTGAATAACTGAATACCGGCTAATATGAACATCAAACCAAAAATCAATAAAGGTCTGGTACCTATGTCTTCTCCAAATCCTAATTTAACTACCAATAAATACATATTGATAAAAACACCAAGAATAATAAGCAAGACGCCTAAAATTCCGAAGAGATGAATAGGGCGCTGAAAGTACTTTCTAATGAATAAAAGTAACATCATATCAGCAATAACCTTGAAAACACGTTCAAGCCCGTATTTTGATACTCCTGCATGCCTAGCATGATGCTTAACGGGTACTTGCTTTATTTGAGCACCTTCTAAATGCGCCAGCAGCGTAATAAAACGATGCATTTCTCCATAAAGATTTAAATCTTTAGCTATTTCTTTTGTAAACACTTTGAGCGCACAGCCGTTATCTTTAATGTCAAGTTTGGTTACTCGACGCACCAAAAAGTTAGCGATTTTAGAGGGTATTTTTTTAACTAAAGAATCTTTACGTTTTTGACGTATACCGGTTACCAAATCGTATTCTTCTTGAATGGCATAAGTCAGCATCTCTGGAATATCACTAGGATCATTCTGAAGATCGCCATCCATTGTAATGATATATTCTCCTTTAGCGTGATCGATACCCGCAGCAAGGGCTAAACTTTGACCGTAATTCTTTTTAAGCTCTATCAGATGAACTTTCTTATCATTCATAGCCTTTACAACTTTACGGGTATTATCGGTTGAAAAATCATCTATGTAAATAATTTCATAAGAATAGCCTACCAGACTTTCATGAATTTTTTCAGTTAGCAAAACGGCATTGTCTTGCTCGTTGTAAAATGGTACTACTATTGAAAGTAATGAATCAGTAACGACGCTCATTGATTGGGTTTGTTGATGTGGCAAATTTATGATAATTATTCCTGATGTATTTGCAATAATTTATCAGCTGCTTGAAAGGGAGAAATTTTGTTGTTCTGTACAGCATCTATCAATTTTCGAAGCTCTTTTATAACCAAAGGGTTTTGATAAAATTGTAGCTTTAGTTGATCTTCAAGAGTCTGTAAGAGCCAGTTTTTATTTTGTTGTTGCCTTTTTGTATCGAAGGTTTTTGCTTTTTTGCTAAGCTCAAGAAAAGATTGTATTAGGCTCCATATTTCATCTAACCCTGTTTTTTCTAATGCCGAACAACTAAGAACTTTAGGAGTCCAACCATTTTCTTTAGGTGGATATAGATGTAAAGCTCGGCTAAATTCTGTCGCTGCAATTCTTGCAAGCTTCATATTGTCGCCATCCGCTTTATTAATGACTATAGCATCTGCCATTTCAACAATACCCCGTTTGATACCTTGAAGTTCATCGCCTGCACCAGGGAGCTTTAAAAGCAAGAAAAAATCAACCATACTATGAACAACGGTTTCGCTTTGGCCAACCCCTACGGTCTCTACCAAAATCACATCATAACCTGCTGCTTCACATAAAATAATAGTCTCTCGTGTTTTTCGAGCAACACCTCCTAGTGAAACTCCAGAAGGGGAGGGGCGAATAAATGCGTTTTGATCACGAACTAATTCGTCCATACGCGTTTTGTCTCCTAAAATACTTCCTTTGGTTTGTGTGCTTGTTGGATCAACAGCAAGAACCGCTACTTTTTTTCCTAGGGAAGTTAGTTTCTTTCCAAAAGCTTCAATGAAGGTGCTTTTACCAACTCCCGGAACTCCAGTTATACCTATGCGAACCGAATTCGTCTTTTTATCTAGACACTTTTCAATAATAGTATTTGCACTTTCTTGATGTTCTTTTTTTGTGCTTTCAACGAGTGTTATAGCTCTTGATAAAGCCGTTTTGTCGCTTTCAAGAATCCCTATAATAAGATCTTTGATATCAGGCAATTGTTTCCGTTTGTTTTGAATTTCGGAAACTCGAATAGCGTTTGTGTCTGTTTTTTTTACCAAGTCTATTTGTTGATAGGGACTATAGCTGCAACATCATCCCAAGAAAGAGATAAATTTAGTTGTTCAGTCTCTATGAAATCTATTAAAAATTCTTCTTGAGAAGTAAGTATAACACTAGTTGGGACTTCTACCTGTAAAACATCAGCTTCCGGATTTCTTGTAGTTTCCTTACCACCGCTAATAAGCGTGACTCCCCAATCGGCAACTTCACTATTGAATATTACTTTCCAGCTTCCTGCAGTAGGAATTGTCCATAGTGAATAGGTGCCAGCCGGTAAATCTTTATCTATAATTTTTATAGCAGTAGAAGTAGTAAAAGTGGTTGGTTCATTTGCGCCAGTACGCCAAACCTTATCAAAAGGTACTAATTCCCCAAAAATCACTCTTCCTTTCTTTAAAGGACTTGAATAAGCAACTGATAAATCGTAACCATCTTGATTATAAACCGCCGTTTTTTGAGGACTAATTTTCTTAGTTTCCTCCTTCATCATAGGCCAAGCAACAAATTTGAATAGTAGAAATAAAACTCCAACAATTACTAGTACACCAATTAACCATTTTTTTAGTCTCATCACTTTATTTTTACAAGATTACTTATTTCGAAGTTACTAAAGTAATTTTTATTTGGACTATAGTTAATAAAGCATTCATAACTATATGAGGTCAAAAACAAATGTAGATTCATTCTCATAGTGTTCACCTGGCCTCAAAATACTGTTTGGAAAGTTTTTTTGATTGGGAGCATCAGGGTAGTTTTGGGTTTCAAAACAAATGGCAGGGAAGTTCGTTGGCGTATATACTACCATCGCCTCTTGATTGGTGCTAACTTCCATAGAAATACCCGATAATTCAGAGGAAACCAAAGCTGTGGTTTCGGTATTAGAGTTAATTACAAAAGGTGTATCAAGTCGAGTGTTGTTGATATTTTTTTCTTCTGAAAAATCAAAGGCTGTGTTTGCAACTTCAACAACTTCACCAGTAGGTAATTTATTTGCTAGTAGTTCGACCATTTGCGAGCAATTCAATTTTAAATTGTAATTATTTATGGTACTGGCACCATCTAATCTGAAATATGAATGGTTGGTTAAATTTATCACCGTAGTGCGATCAGTTGATGCTTGGTGGGTTATGATGAGGGCATTATTGATTAATTTATAAGTTACGGCAACGGTCAAGTTACCCGGATAGCCTTCTTCTAAATGTTTACTTTGGTATGACAATGTTACATAAGGTTGTCTCCCTTGATGTACCTCTTCAATTTTCCAATATTTCTTTCCAAAACCTTCTTTGCCGCCATGTAGATGTATACCTTTCTGGTCGTAAATATGATATCGCTGACGGTCAAGGTCAAAACCTCCGTTTGAGATGCGCCCGGCAAAGCGACCTATACATGCACCTAAAAATTTATCATCAGTTAAATAATCATTCGGTGATTCGAAGCCAACTACAACATTAGTAGATTTACCCGCTTTATCTTTAATTATAATTTTCTGAATTATGGCGCCATAATCTAAAACAATAAGTGTAATAAATGGCGTGCTAATAGTTACTTGCTTCATATACAGAAGGGTATGTTCCCTTAAAAGTTGTTTCTCAATAATCTACGTAAATTTAGACAATACCGATGTTTGGTGATGTCGAATTTTTTATCAAAAACATAAAATATTATGTTTTTTGCAACATCACTATTTTTTATTCGTCCTTAGTAAGAGTTCCCATTATTAATACCAAAACCAACAACGAAACGGGCCTAATGTTTCAAATTGATATTGTAGAAGAATGCAAAGCGAACAATCGTAAAGCGCAACTAAAGCTTTATAAGCAGTATTGTGACGGCATGTTTTGTGTTGCAATGCGATTCTTAAAAAATGAAGTTGATGCCGAAGATGTTACTCAAGAATCTTTTATTAAAGCATTTCAGAAGATTGATCAATTTAAAGGAGATGTAACCTTCGGAGCTTGGTTAAAAAGGATTGTTATCAACAAGAGTATTGATTTTTTAAAGTCGAAGCGACAGCGAATGGTGGAGTTGGATGAAAGTTTCATGATTGTAACAGAAGATGATGATTGGACCATTGAGAGCGGTATAAATTTAGAAGAGGTTAAAATTGCTATAGAGTGTTTACCAGAAAAGTATAAATATGTTGTTATGATGTTTTTGATTGAAGGCTTTGATCATAATGAAATATCAGAAGTATTGGGTTTAACCTCATCTAATTGTAGAACTAGATTATTAAGAGGTAAGGGTTTATTAAAAGAACTTTTAAAGAATAAAGGATATGCAACAGGATCTTAGAAAACTATTTGAAAAAGATAGAGAAGAACAAGAACATTGGTTGGGTGATGGTCATGAAGACCGATTTTTAGAACTGCTCGAGCAGGAATTGCCAAAGAAAAAGAAATCAACCTTTTTTCGATGGAAAATTGCAGCCTCTATGCTAATACTAGCTGGTATAAGCTATTTGTTATTTGAGAAATATACTCAAGATGACTCTATGCCAGTCACGGTTGTTGAAAAAGTGAACGAAGCTGAAACACAAAATGGAATTTCGCTTGGTGATTTATCCCCAGATCTTAAAAAGGTTGAAAACTACTATGTAGCGAATATTAATTTTGAATTGTCAAAACTTGATGTTTCTGAAGAAAACAAGGGTTTAACGGATAGTTTTATGCTTCAATTAAGCAATCTAAATACAGAGTATAAAAAACTAAACATTGAATTAAACCAATTGGGTCCTAACGATCAAACTATTTCAGCATTGATTGAAAATTTACAATTGCGCTTGCAATTATTACAGAAATTAAAAAAGAAGTTAAACGAATTAAATACATCAAAAAATGAACAAGTCGAGACGAACACCATTTAAAACTATTGTTTTACTCCTATGCTTTATCACCATGGGAGTTTTTGGACAAAAGCAAGCAAAAACTTTCAATGAAACTTTTACGGTAGCTAATGAATCTGTATTGGACATTAATACCAGTCATACAGATATAGAGTTTGAGACCTGGAGCAAAGATCAATTGGTTATTGAAGCCACTATTGAAATTGAAGGCGCAACAGCAGAGGAGGCGGCAGATTATTTTGAAAACAGCGGCTTCGAAATATTAGGTAATAGCAAAAAAGTAAGTATTAAAGCGGGAGTTGAAAATACATGGTTAGTTAGAAATGCAATAAGCAATGTTCAAAATTTCGAATTCGAGATACCCGATATGCCAGAAATACTAGAAATGGACTCTTTTGTTTTCGACTTCGATTTTGAGGAATTAAAAAATATGCCGCAGTTTCCAATGAATATTGCAGCAGCGTTTGATCATGAAGCTTTTGAAAAGGACGGCGAAAAATATTTAAAAAAATGGCAGAAAGAATTTTCGAAAGGATATGATAAAGAACATATTAAGGAATTAGAAGAATGGGGAAAACGTATGGAGGTACGTCAACAAGAGATGCAAAAGAAGCGTGAGAAGATGGCAGAAAAGAGAGAGAAAATGCATGAAAAAAGAACAGATGACAATAATAAGCGAATGGAAAAAATGGTAGAAGCTCAAAAGTTTAGGGTGGAAGCCCAAGCTGATAGACGAAAAAGGCTATTAGAAATTCGCAAGAATGGAAAACCTGAGCATGATTCTATGAGTATTTTTATTTTAGACAATCATAATAAACCAAGTATTTTTTATAGCTCATCAAAAGGATCACATAAAAAATATAAGGTAAAGAAGACTATAAAGATCAAAATGCCAAAGTCAATGAAAATCAATATGAATGTGCGTCATGGAGAAGTAAAATTGGCTGAGAATACCAAAAACATAAATGCAACATTATCTCACTCTAGTTTATGGGCAGCTACTATTGATGGTGATAAGACTATAATTAATGCATCATATTCGCCGGTTAGTGTGCAACAATGGAACTATGGACAGTTGCGCGCGAATTATTCAAAAAATGTGGATTTGAAAAAGGTAATGAACTTACGATTGAATGCAAAGTCTTCTGATATTACGATAGATAATTTGCTGATGAGTGCGTATATCAAAAATGATTTAGGACCAATTCAAATAAATTCCGTAGGCAATGACTTTAAAGAAATAGACATTTCACTTCAAAATGCGGAATTGAATTTCAAAACTCCAAATGTTCCGTTTACTATATACGTAAACGGAACATCCTCTAAATTAACCTGCTCTGAAGACATAACTTTAGATCGCACAAAAAATGGAAATACAATTGTTTACAAGGGTTTTCGAGATAATAAAAACGCAAAAAGGTCAATCGTTATCCATTCAAAATATAGCGATGTTGTTTTAGAAGAATAAATTCTTTTCCTCTAAATTAAATCCTCATATAAATTTAGGGAGCAATTTCTAATTTTTTTTCTTCCCCTTTTAATTTACCTAGTGTTCTTCCTCTTTTAAATAGTCCCTAAAATTTTCTTTAAATCTGTTCAGTCTTGGTATTGAAACATTGGTTATATATGAATTTTTAGGATGTTTTTTTTCATAATCTTGGTGATAATCTTCTGCAACCCAAAATTTGGTCAATTCGGTAACTTGTGTTGTAATCGGATCTCCGTAGTACACATTTTGATCATTCAAGGCACCCATATAAGCTTCAATAATTACTTTTTCCTCTTCAGTTTGATAAAATGCAACGGACCTATATTGAGGCCCACGATCTGGCCCTTGTCTATTTAATAAGGTAGGATCATGCGAACCAAAAAATACTTGAACAAGTTGCGTAAATGAAATAACTTCAGGGTCATAATACACTTCAACAGCCTCGACATGACTGGTCATACCTCCACCCACTTGCTGATAAGTTGGATTTTCTTCAGTACCTCCTGCGTAACCAGAAACGGCTTCTTTAACACCTTTTACACTTTCAAAAATGGCTTCAACACACCAAAAGCAACCACTAGCGAAATAGGCAGTCTTGTATTTATCAAGATCTTCTTGAGTAAGTTTAGCAATTGTTTTTTTAGTTTCTTTTTCTTCTTTTGAATTCTCTTTTTTTTGAATTGATTGACAACTCGTCGAAAAAAGTAAAAAAATTGCGAAGGTGGTTATCTTTAAAAAATTCATTGCATTTTGTTTTTTTCTTTGTTGTATAAGGTACAAAGTCCTTACAAGCTTAGAAGTTAAAAATTGTTAACGTGTATAAAATGATTATGATATCCAGATATATGGGCATAAAAAAACCTCACTATAAGAGCGAGGTTTTTAAAAAGTATGTTATTTAAATTTATGGGTTAATTGTGCCTACTCCGAAAATTTCAATTGCTGAAATTTTAGGTTTATCTACACTAGAAGTAAATACAATATTCAACTCACCGTCAGTTACTTCAATGTCATACATTTTTGTAATAGCTATTACAGGGCCTCCTGCAACTTCAATTACATCAAAGTTATTTAATATTGAAGAATCTTCAATATCTACATCAAAAATTCTACTGCCAATACCACCTTCTTCTCCTTCAGCATCTGTTTTGGCAACTCCCCAGTAAATTTCTGCAAAGTGCAGTTTGACAGTATAGGTTCCATTTGAAATTGGAATATCATATGAAACGGGTCCTTGGTTAGCATCATTAGATGTAATAGTTTCAGTCAAGTATATTTCATCTAGATCAGTATTTCCAATTTCCGTAATTGATGGGTGAGCTTCGTAAGCGGCAATTGCTCCGCCAAGATATTGTGCCGCTAAAAATGTATAAACTCCAATCGTTACTTCTGGTCCTCCACAGTTTATTTTCAATAAAGAATCTCCGGCCAATTCAGTAGATTCTACAGCATCTTCCGGACAACCGTTTAGAGCAGGTACACCAGCTTCATTCGGACAATCATCATCTTTATCTGCGATTCCGTCACCGTCAGCATCTGGGCAACCCGCCAATTCAGCAAGACCAGCTTCATTTGGACAAGTATCATCTTTATCAGCA
>CALLIG010000087.1 GCA_938009735.1 uncultured Flavobacteriaceae bacterium | reverse complement strand
ATATTGTTACGAAACTGTCTAGTCAAAGAGCACCTGAATTTGAAACTGAAAAAGTATTCTTGAAAGTTCTTGTTGAGGGTAAGGCAGATTTACTTGTTTATCAAGATAGAGATATTAATCGTTTCTTTTATAACCTAGATGATAAAGGTGTTGAGCCCTTAGTCTTTAAGCGGTACATTGATTATGAGATAAAAGATGTAGTTCGAAATGTACCACAGCAAAACGTTAGAACGAACAATCAGTTTAAGCAGCAATTAAAATCTAAATTGAATTGCGATAGTGTTTCTGATGCAAGATTCAACTTGATGGATTACCGGGCTAGTTTTTTAGAGCCTTATTTTGTGAATTATAACTATTGTGAAAAATCTCCTGTAATTGAATATTCAGGAAGAAAAAAGAGAGATTTGTTCAATCTATCTTTGAGGTTAGGTATGAGTCACAATTCTTTTTCTGTTGGAAGAGTTAATTTTTCATCTCCAACAATAAACGGAGATTATGGCTCCCATATTTCTGCTAGATATGGTGTTGAATTTGAATTTTTTCTTCCGGTGAATAATAATAAGTGGTCTCTGTTTTTAGAGCCTACTTATCAAGAGTTTAAGGCTAAAAAGGATGGTGAGCTTACATTCGCAAAAGCTAAATACAATACAATAGAGGTTCCATTAGGTCTAAGATATTATATGTTTCTAAATGATAAATCGAAAATATTTATTAATATTTCGACAGCTTTTGTTATTAATGGTGATTCTAAAATTGAACTTTTTAGAACTTCAAGTGGAAACTTAATTTCTACTAGAGAAATTAATGGAACTGAGGAGTATTATTCCCTAGGTCTGGGTTATAATTTGAATAATAAGCTAAGCCTAGAATTTCGTTACAATTCAAAAAGAGATTTATTAGGTGATACTAAATTTTATATTTCAAATTTCGATGAAAGCTATTCTGTAATTTTGGGTTATTCTATTTTTTAGAAATAGTGCAAAATAAATTGAATTAATTAGGTTTTTTGAGTATTAAAAAATTTCGTTTCTCTTAAAAAAATGTAAATTTGCACAAATTCTAATCATACGATAGATAATATATGGATTCTACGGTAGCAACAGGTTCAGAAGAGAACGTTTGGGGAGGTGGTAATCAACCTTTAGGAGCAAGTTATGGCAAATTAATGATGTGGTTTTTCCTCGTCTCTGATGCTTTGACTTTTTCTGGTTTATTAGCAGCTTATGGTTTTTCAAGATTCAAATTCATTGAGACTTGGCCAATAGCGGATGAAGTGTTTACGCACGTTCCGTTTTTTCACGGAAATTTCCCGATGTACTATGTTGCATTCATGACCTTTATTTTGATCATGTCTTCTGTGACTATGGTATTAGCGGTTGATGCTGGTCACAAAATGAAAAAGAACGCCGTTATCTGGTATATGTTCTTAACTATCATTGGTGGTGCTATTTTCGTTGGATCACAAGGATGGGAATGGGCTACTTTTATCAAAGGAGATTATGGAGCGATTGAAACCAAAGGTGGTAGAATTTTACAATTTGTAAATACTGAAACAGGAGAAAGAGCTGGTATCGCTGATTTTGCTAAAAATATTCCTAGCGAAAGAGTTAATCATGAAAGTAAAAATGGCGTATGGTTTTATGAAGGAGAAGCGTTACCATCATTTACAGTAAATGAGGTTGTTGAGGGCTTTAAAGCTCATCCAAATATAGCAATCCGAACAGAAGCTATCATTCAGCCGGGTAATGAGGGCCAGGGAGAAAAAACAATATTATCAAGAGCAGAAGGCTTAGCGAAATTAGCTAATGCTTCACAGGTTGTTGAAGGAGCTAACCTGATTCATAACGAATACGGAAGTCGGTTGTTTGCAGATTTCTTTTTCTTTATTACAGGCTTTCACGGTTTTCACGTAACCTCTGGAGTAGTGATCAACTTAATCATTTTCTTTAATGTGATATTAGGTACTTACGAGAAGAGAGGTCATTATGAAATGGTAGAAAAAGTTGGACTGTACTGGCACTTTGTAGATTTAGTATGGGTATTTGTATTCACCTTCTTTTACTTGGTATAAATTTATAAGCTCATTCTGGTATTCATCAGAATCTAAAACTTAGTTTCAAATAGATAAAATATATAATGGGACACGATCATAAATTAGAAATTTTCAGAGGACTTGTTAAGTTTAAGTCTAATACTCAAAAAATTTGGGGAGTACTTATTTTCTTAACCCTAATCACTATAGTTGAGGTTGCTTTTGGTATTATAAAGCCAGCAATTTTAACTGAGAATTATTTCTTAGGGATGAAAGTCTTGAATTGGATATTCATTATTCTAACTCTAGTAAAAGCATATTATATCGCATGGGATTTCATGCACCTACGAGATGAAAAAACTTCATTGAGAAGAGCAATCGTTTGGACACCAATTTTCTTGGTTGCCTACTTGATGTTTATTCTCCTTTTAGAAGCTGATTATATCTATGAAGTGTTTACGAATGGTTTCGTAACATGGAATTTCTAACGTAGTTTTAACAGAATTAAAAGACGGCATATCAGCCGTCTTTTTTATTTTTACATAAGTTTTAAGACATGAAAAAAGCTTTTGTTTTAATTGTACTTTTTATTCTTCCAATCGTTGCATATCTCTTCTTTGCATCGGGGGTTAATAATTTTGGAAAATTACCGACACTTACTGAAAACATTAATGATATATCTACTCTCGATATTGATATAACATTAAAGGATAAAATTACCATTTTAGGTTTTTTAGGAAACGATATTCAAACAAATAAAGGCAATGCCTTTAATCTAAATCAAAAGATCTACAAGCAGTTTTATGAGTTTAGAGATTTTCAATTTGTAATGATTGTAGAAGAGGGTTCTGAATTGCAAGTAGAAGAATTAAAAAAAGAACTTGGAGCTTTAACAGATATTCAAAAATGGAATTTTGTGTATGCCTCATCGCCACTAATCAAAACATATTTTAAAGGCTTAAAAACTGATTTGTCTTTAGATGATAATTTAGGAACGCCTTACGTGTTTATTATCGATAAGGATCTTAACCTAAGAGGTAGAAAAAAAGACGATGATGAAGGAACCAAATATGGTTTCAATACTATTTCAGTTGCTGAATTGAATAACAAAATGGAAGATGATGTGAAAATTATCTTAGCAGAATACCGATTGGCTTTGAAGAAGAATAATGCAGATCGTAAGAAGTAAGGTGCAATGAGGTTCATCGCAGAGTAAACCCATGATAAGCTAGATACCATGAAAAATAAATACACATACGTTTGGGTATCACTTGTTATTTTAGTTTTTGGTATCATAGTGATTCCTAAAATCATTGATCGTGTTCAATCACAGAGTGTTGTTAAGAACGATCGAATGAATATGAAAGACAATAGTGGTAAGCTCGCTTTTGTTATGCTTAATGGTAAAAAACGAAGAGTTCCTACTTTTGAGTTCATTAACCAAGATAGTTTAGTGATAAGTGACAAAGATTATCAAGGAAAGGTATTTGTGGCTGAGTTCTTTTTTACGAGCTGTCCTTCTATCTGTCCGATTATGTCTAAAAATTTAGTTGAGGTTCAGAATGAGTTTACAGCATCAGATAAATTCGGAATTGCTTCTTTTTCTATTACTCCTGACTATGATACACCAACGGTTTTGAAAGAGTATGCAGAACGTTACGGAATCACAGATTTGGATTGGAACCTAATGACTGGTGATCAGGAAAAAATATATGAATTAGCAAATAGTGGATTTAATATTTTTGCTGCAGAAATGCCAGAATCCCCAGGAGGTTTTGAGCATTCGGGCTTATTCGCATTAATTGATAAGAACGGATACATTCGTTCAAGAGTTGATGATTTTGGCAACCCTATTGTGTATTACAGGGGAGCAATTACCGTAGAGCAAGGTGAAAATGATCATGGCGAAAAGCAACAGATTACGGCTTTAATAGAAGATATTAAAAAATTACTAAAAGAATAGATGAGCGAACTAGCTATAAAAGAGCGAAAGTTTAACAGGTTTATTACGATAGTCTCTATTGTTGTACCCGTTGTGGTTGCACTACTTTTCACAGTTAAAATTCCTGGTGTAGAGCGTTTAGGCTTTTTGCCGCCTATTTATGCAAGCATTAATGGAATTACAGCTGTTTTGCTTATTGCAGCTGTTATGGCTATTAAAAATGGCAACAGAAAGCTGCATCAAAGACTGATGACAACCTGTATTGTCATGTCTTTGATATTTTTAATATTATATATCATTTATCATATGACTTCTGAGTCTACTTCTTTTGGTGGCGAAGGAGTAATAAAATATGTTTACTTATTCATTCTCATAACGCACATTGTTTTGTCTATTGTGGTAATTCCATTAGTATTAAAAACATATGCAAAAGGATATTTAGGAAACTTTGAAATGCATCGAAAATTTGCAAAAATCACATTTCCAATTTGGTTATATGTTGCGGTAACCGGTGTGGTGGTATACCTAATGATTTCGCCGTATTATGTAAATTAAATTAATATCGCCCTGAGTTTGTTCTCGTGGCTTAGTTATGAAAAAGTTAATTCTTCTTATTTCTTTTTTTACAATACTACTTTTTCCTGAAGTAGTGGAAGCTCAATGCGCTATGTGTCGTGCTGTTTTAGAAAGTGAGGATAATATTGCGGTTGCGGAAGGAATTAACAATGGCATCGTCTATTTAATGGCAATACCTTATGTTTTGGTAGCGGGACTCTTCTTTTTTGTGTATCGAAAAATGAAGAAATAGACCCTATTAATAATTTTTAACTTTTTTTTTCAATAATTTCTGTAACAATATTGGTTACTTGTAGTCTATTCATAAAGTAGTGCTCATCAACTACTTTCATCAATCATCAAAAACCAATCAAAATGTTTGACATCGAAAGATGGCAGGAGATCTTCGACACGATCCGTAAAAACAAATTACGTACCGCCTTAACAGGACTTTCTGTTTCCTCCGGAATATTTATACTCGTTATTTTATTAGGCTTTGGGCAAGGCATGCAGAACGGCATAGCTGAGGAGTTCAAAGAGGATGCAGCGACTAGCTTATGGGTTTGGCCGAACCGAACTACTATTGAGTACAATGGATTAAATCCAGGAAGACGAATACAACTACGTAACGAGAATTTTGAAACCATTACTACATCAATGGGTGCTGATTTTGAAAAAGCATCAATGCTTTACTTTCCTAGAGACGTTAAAGTCGTTTATAACAATGATCTTTTAGTTTATAATGTTGCGGGCACAAATGGCGATTTGCAAACAATAGAAAATGAATATTTGTCAGAAGGCAGGTTTATTAACGAAACAGATGTTCAGCAAAATGCGAAGGTCGTCGTCATCAGTAATAAAATTAAAAGAGAAGTCTTTTCAGAAGTAGAAACTCCCATTGGTGAATACCTAACTATTTCTGGTGCAGGTTTTAGAATCGTTGGTGTATTCGGTGAGCATGGCGAAGATGAAGGCGAAGAAGAACGCATGTTTGTGCCTATTACCACGGCACAGTTAACTTTCAATGGAGCAGATAAAATCAATAACATGAATTTTATGTTGCCTGAGCTCGAATCGTTTGATGAGATGGTAGCTAATAATACAGCTTTTACAGAACAGTTGTCGCGTTATTTAAAGCAGAAGCATAATGTTTCTCCTGATGATGATCGCGCCATTCGCATATGGAACCCTATTCAAGAAGCAAAACGTTTTTTTTCGTTGATGGATGGCATTAAACTTTTCTTTTGGGTTGTAGGTTTCTTTACAATTATCGCTGGGGTAGTAAGTGTTAGTAATATTATGCTGATCGTGGTAAAAGAACGAACCCGTGAAATAGGAATTCGAAAAGCTTTGGGTGCAAAACCATGGTCGATAATTGGAATGATCATGCATGAAGCAATCTTTGTAACCTCTATTTCTGGTTTTGCCGGATTAATTTTTAGCATGGGTCTATTAGAACTTGTGGGACCTCATGTAGAGGTTGACTATATCTTAAATCCGTCTGTAGATTTTAATGTTGCTTTCTCTACGGTTATTTTGCTCATTATAGCAGGTACATTGGCTGGGTTTTTTCCGGCATGGAAAGCTGTGAAGGTCCAAGTGATAGAAGCTTTGCGTGATGAGTAAACACTTGTTTAAATAGTGATTAAAAGTTTAATTAGATAAAAGAATGTTTAGTAAAGATCGTTGGAAAGAAATTTTAGAAGTGCTCTCAAGCAATATGCTAAGAACAGTCGCTACGGCATTCGGCGTAGGTTGGGGTATCTTTATTTTAATCATTTTGTTGGCTGCTGGCAAAGGACTTGAGAATGGTATTCGCCAAGATTTTAATGGGGTAGCTACAAATACGATGTTCATGTGGACGGAAACTACAACAGTTCCTTTTGAAGGGCTTCCTGAAGGTAGAGAGTTTAATTTTAAGTTAGAAGATGTTGAACTCCTTCGTAGAAATGTTCCTGAACTTAGAATCATATCTCCGCGAAATCGACTAAGGCAATCTGAAGGTGATAATGTAATCCGTGGAACAGAAACGGGTAGCTATCGTGTTTATGGAGATTACCCTGAGATTATAGAGCAAAACCCTGTTTATGTTGCCCATGGTAGATTTTTTAATCACAATGATATTAATGAGAAGCGAAAAGTTGTTGTGATAGGTGATGGTATTCGACAAGATTTATATGAAGAGGATGAAGAAGCAATAGGCACTTACCTCAAAATAAGTGGTGTAAACTTCATGGTAATTGGCACCTATAAAGAGAAAACTAGCGACGGAGGTGGACAGAATAGTGAGCGAGAAATTTTTATGCCTTTCACGACTTTTTCACAAGCTTTTAATAGGGCTGATAATGTTGGCTGGATGGCAATCACCGCAAAAGATGGCAGTTCAATTAGTGAGCTAAGTGAAAAGATTATTTTAACGGTAAAACAAAGTAGAAAAGTACATCCTGATGACAAAAGAGCTATCGGATTTTTTGATTTGTATGAACAGTTTAATAGAGTAGAAAGCCTCTTTGGCGCATTGAGTTTTATTGCTTATTTCGTGGGAATTCTTGTATTGATATCAGGAATTATTGGAGTCAGTAATATTATGCTCATTGTAATTAAAGAACGGACCAAAGAAATTGGCATACGTCGTGCACTTGGCGAGAATCCGTGGTCGATTAAATTGCAAATCTTAATGGAATCTATTTTCTTGACTATAATATCAGGTATGGTAGGAATTATATTCGGAGCACTTTTTATTTATGGGATTAATGCCTTATTAGATTCCGTTGGGCCCGTAGATATGTTTTTAAACCCTAGTGTTAGTTTAGGCGTGGTGTTGGTTGCTCTTTTGATATTAGTTGTGTCAGGATTATTGGCTGGCTTTATCCCAGCAAATAGTGCTATTAAAGTCAGGCCTATAGAGGCATTGCGAACAGAATAAATCATCAATCAAATAGTATATTAAATTATCAAAAATGAAAAAATCAGTTACCAGAATTATTTTAGTGCTCATCATCATTTTGTTTGGAGGCGCCATGTATTATTTATATCAGAAAAATGCAGAAGATCCTGTGGTTTATGAAACAGAGCAGCCATCTAAAC
Organism: uncultured Flavobacteriaceae bacterium; assembly: GCA_938009735.1. GTDB lineage: Bacteria > Bacteroidota > Bacteroidia > Flavobacteriales > Flavobacteriaceae > Maribacter_C. Next base: position 2,077 of record CALLIG010000087.1, on the reverse strand, counting down.
AAACGATAATAAAAAAGACAGTAGCTACAGGAAGTATTCTTCCCTTAGAAGAAGTACTCATTAAGCCAAATATCTCGGGAGTTATTGAAGAAATTTTTGTTGAGGGTGGTGATTATGTAAAATCAGGCGATTTACTTTGTCGTATCAAGGTTGTGCCAAACCTTAATGCGCTGAATGATGCTAGAAATAGTATTGATGAAGCGAAGATTGGCTTAGATGATCAATTACGAAATTTAGAGCGTCAAAAAGGACTCTTCGCAAAAGGTGTTATTTCGAAGGTCGACTTAGAAAGAGCTGAAGTTACTTATGATCAAGCAAAACAATCATATGGCGCTGCTAATAAGCGATATGACATTGTAAAAACAGGTACCACGCGAGGATTTGGAAACTCAGCGAATACTCAAATTAGAGCAACTGTTAGTGGTATGGTTTTAGAAGTGCCCGTAGAAGTTGGTAATCAAGTAATCGAGAGTAATACATTCAACGAGGGTACTACTATTGCGGCTATTGCCGATGTTGAAAAGATGATTTTTGAAGGAAAAGTAGATGAATCGGAGGTGGGAAAAATCACAGAAAATCTTCCTTTGGAAATTACAGTAGGTGCCATTGCAGACCTAAAATTTGATGCAGTTTTAGATTACATCGCTCCAAAAGGAAAAGAGGAAAATGGGGCTATACAATTCGAAATCAAAGGAACATTAAAAAAGCAAGACTCTGTATTTATAAGAGCAGGTTTAAGTGCAAATGCTTCCATTATTTTGGCAAGGGTAGATAGTGTTTTGGCAATTAAAGAAGCTTTGGTTCAATTTGATGATGAAACAAAAGATCCTTTTGTAGAAGTATCAACTGGCGATCAAGAATTTGAACGGCGAGATATTGAGCTTGGAATAAGTGATGGAATCTATGTTGAAATTAAATCTGGTCTTGAAAAAGACGAAAAAATAAAAGTCTGGAATGCCCTAGAATCAGATGATGAAGAATAGATTTGAGCTTTAACAAAAAATTTGGAGGAAATCTTGTAACATTTTAACAACTTAGTGGTCTTATTGCTGAATACCTTAGGCAATAGCCAAACAAAACAAAAAGAACCAATATGATTGAAATCAAAAACCTTCATAAATCGTACAAGATGGGAAGCAATTCGCTTCATGTCTTAAAAGGTATTAACTTTTCTGTAGAAGAAGGCGAATTGGTCGCCATAATGGGCTCTTCGGGTTCAGGTAAATCTACATTATTAAATATTTTAGGAATGTTAGATGAATTGGACGATGGGTCTTATGATCTAGATGGTGTTCCAATTAAAGATCTAAATGAAACTAAAGCTGCTAACTATCGCAACAAATTTTTAGGTTTCGTCTTCCAATCATTTAATTTGATTAATTATAAGAGCGCAATGGAAAATGTAGCATTACCGCTATATTATCAAAGAGTTGCGAGAAAAGAGCGTCAAGAAAAGGCTCTTAAATATTTAGAACAAGTAGGATTAAGAGAGTGGGCTGAGCATTTGCCAAGTGAACTTTCTGGTGGTCAGAAACAAAGAGTTGCAATTGCAAGAGCAATGGCCGCTGAACCAAAAGTACTTTTAGCTGATGAACCTACTGGGGCATTAGATAGTAAAACCTCTTATGAGGTTATGGACCTTATTCAGAAAATTAACGATCAAGGTAATACCATTTTAATAGTGACTCACGAACCAGATATTGCAGATATGTGTAAACGTATCGTGCACTTGAAAGATGGTGTTATTATAGAAGATAAAAAGATCGAACAAGTTAGGGCGGCACAGTATGTTCAATAGAGACGTTTGGAAAGAAATATTTGAAGCTATTCAAAAAAATAAGCTACGTACCTTTTTGACGGGCTTTACGATAGCTTTGGGTATTTTTATTTTTGTGACCTTGTTCGGTATGGGCAATGGGCTCAATAATACCTTTATGAAATTTTTTGGCGATGATGCCACAAATATTTTCAGAATATACCCTTCCAGTACAACTATTCCTTACGGAGGTTTTAAAGCAAAACGACAAATTGAGTTTGAAAATGGTGATTTAGACAATATCATCAAGGAATTTGGACC
>CALLIG010000086.1 GCA_938009735.1 uncultured Flavobacteriaceae bacterium | reverse complement strand
TTTTGCGCTTCTACAGCGAATTCCATTGGGAGTTTGTTCAATACTTCTTTGCTGAAACCATTTACGATTAAAGCAATTGCTTTTTCTGTATCAATCCCACGTTGGTTACAATAGAAAATTTGATCTTCCCCAATTTTACTTGTGGTTGCCTCATGCTCTATTTGTGCACTTTTATTTTTTACTTCGATATATGGGAAGGTATGTGCTCCACATTCATCACCCATTAACAAAGAATCACATTGTGAGAAGTTACGTGCGTTATCAGCTCTAGAACCTACTTGTACCAAACCACGGTAACTGTTCTGAGATTTTCCTGCAGAGATTCCTTTTGAGATAATCGTACTACGGGTGTTTTTTCCCAAGTGGATCATCTTGGTACCTGTATCTGCTTGCTGATAATTATTAGTTACCGCAATTGAATAAAATTCACCAACTGAATTATTTCCTTTCAGGATACAAGAAGGATATTTCCAAGTAACAGCAGAACCAGTTTCTACCTGTGTCCATGAAATTTTTGCTCTGTTTTCACAAATACCTCTTTTCGTTACAAAATTGTAAACACCACCTTTGCCTTCAGCATTACCAGGATACCAGTTTTGTACCGTTGAGTATTTAATTTCTGCATCATCCATAGCAATCAACTCAACAACCGCAGCGTGTAGTTGATTTTCATCTCTTGATGGAGCCGTACAGCCTTCTAAGTAACTTACATAACTACTTTCATCAGCAATTACCAAAGTACGTTCGAATTGACCCGTACCACCTTCATTAATTCTGAAGTATGTAGATAATTCCATCGGGCATCTAACGCCTTTTGGAATGTAGCAGAATGACCCATCAGTAAATACTGCTGAATTTAAAGCTGCGTAAAAATTATCTGTGGTGGGAACAACAGTACCCATATATTTTTTAACCAATTCAGGATGTTCTTGAATTGCTTCAGAAATCGGCATGAAAATAATACCTTTTTCTCCTAATGTCTTTTTGAAAGTTGTAGCAACAGAAACCGAATCGACAACAATATCTACAGCTACATTTTGTAACTTTTTTTGCTCGTCAACTGAAATACCAAGCTTGCGATACATCTCTAACAAATCAGGATCTACATCTTCTAATGATTTATTAGGGTCTGCTGCTTTTGGTGCAGAATAATAACTGATGGCTTGAAAATCTGGCTTCGTATAATGAACATTTGCCCATTCTGGTTCTTCCATTTTTTCCCAAACTCTAAAAGCCTCTAAACGCCAATCAGTCATCCATTGCGGTTCGTTCTTCTTCTTTGAAATTGCACGAACAATATCTTCATTCAATCCCTTCGGGAAAGTATCTGACTCTATATCCGTATAAAAACCATACTCATATTCTTTGGTTTCTAGTTCTTTCTTTAATTCCTCTTCAGTATATGCCATATCTTATCTAGTAAAAAAGTTAAAAAGAGAACGAGTAAATGTTATAATACTCTCTTCTTAACAAACTTGATGTAATTAGCAAGCTGTCTTGAAATATTCAAAACATCTTCCTTGTATTCTTTTAACTCTTCTTTTTCAAAATAACCAATCTCAACCATTACGTTGAAAAGACTCCTTACTTCTCCTGCCGAACCTTTCGAAAAATAAAGAAACCGTATTAACTCTTTATCTGTTTCTCTTTCAAAACCTTCTGCTATATTATTTGAAATTGAAATCGTTGCTCTTCTAAATTGATCAACCATCGCAAAATCATTTTTCAGCGGTTGCTCTTTAAGCAACATATAAACTTTACCCGTAAAAACTATTGCCGCTTTATAAACATCTAAATCTTCAAACGACTTATACATTCAACCTTTACTTTTTTAACTCCTTCACTTTTTAACTTTACTACAATGAAAAACTCTCGCCGCAACCACAAGTTCGCTGTGCATTTGGGTTATTGAATACAAACCCTTTTCCGTTAAGTCCACCGGAATACTCCAAAACTGTACCTACTAAGTACAGAAAACTTTTCTTTTCAACGATAATACGAACATCATTGTCTTCAAAGACTTTATCTGTTTCGCCCATCTTATTGTCGAAGTCAAGTTCATATGATAGGCCACTACAGCCACCACTTTTAACTCCTACACGAACATAATCTTTTGATGCGTCAAAGCCACCTTCAGTCATTAAATTAATGACCTGCTGTTTTGCCGTTTCTGATACTTGAATCATAATATTTTTGATTACTACCAAATTCTATTTGGTATGATTCTAAATAGTTTACAAATATAGGTCATAAGTCTCTTTTTACAAGAGTTCCTAACATTATTATAACGTATGTATTGATAGGTGTTTTCTATAGCACAAAAGGAACCTCCAGGATATAGTAAAGAAATGCGTCGTTTAAGAAAAGTAGACTAAATATTCTCAAACTTTAACTTGACTTAAAGTATTATAAATAAGCTATTTAATTTTCATTACTATTAAATCAGACATGCCCTTATTTTGAAGACCTGCAACGTCTGTGCTTGAAGTTTCTCCGACCAAAATAATACTGCCTTGATCAGTTTCAATAGCATCAAAACCATAATCAAGGCCAGCCCCACCAAAAGTTTTTTGCCAAGTCATATTGCCATTAGCATCGGTCTTGATTAACCAAATATCATTCTCGCCAGCATTAGCAGTAGCATCTTTATCGGCGCTTTTGGAGTTGCCTGATATTATAAATCCCCCATCTTTACTTGCACTAACACTTCGTGCATCATCAAATTGACTTCCACCAAAAGTAGATTCCCAAACAAGATTACCCAAAGCATCAATTTTAACAAGCCAAATATCTGACTCCCCATTATTTTTAGAAATATCTACATCGTTACTGAAGGTGTTGCCTGCAATAACAAAACCCCCATCATTTGTTTTTACAATATCTTGAGCTCTTTCAATACCAGTACCTCCAAAAGTATGTTGCCATACAAGGTTACCTGTATTATCAATTTTAACTACCCAAAAATCATAGCTACCCCTAGAATTATTGATATCAAAATCACTACTTTCTGTAAACCCACTCATAACAAAACCGCCATCATCTGAGCGGACAACGGCATGTGAACGATCATTGTTTGTGCCACCATAATAACCACGCCATTGTATGTTGCCATTCGCGTCTATCTTAGATCCCCAAAATTCACCAACACCATGTCTTGTTAAAGAATTTCCTTTTTCAGTATTTCCATCGGCTCTAGCCGAAGTTATATCTAAGAAACCGGTAAAGAAGAGTCCGTCATCTTCTGTTTGCAATATATCGTAGGAATGGTCATGACCTGAAAATCCAAAACTTTTTTCCCATTCTATGGTCCCAAAGGCATCAACTTTAACAATCCAATTATCATGAAAGCCTTCATTATTACTACCATCGCCATCATCACTCATTGCATAACCAGTAAGTGCATAACCGCCATCTGAAGTTTGCACCAAGCTTTGACCACGATCGTCTTTACTTCCTCCGTAAGTTTTGTTCCATTCGAGATTTCCTTCCGCATCTAGTTTTAAAAGCCAGTAGTCATTAACTGCGGTGGCTTTATCAATGATATCACCATCTGTACTATTCGAAAATCCTAATATGGCATAGCCCCCATCGGTAGTGTTAATAACTGCCTGAGCTGTATCCTCGCCTGACCCCCCAAAATTTTTAGTCCAGTCTGTTTCCCCTAAAAATAAGAAATTTGTATTCGCATCAAGATCTACCAAGTCAGTATCCTTGACGCATCCTATTAAACCAAAAAAGCACGCTATGAGGAAAATATTCTTCACTACTTAGTTCGATTTTTTGACGATAAACAAGCCTGAAGAAATATCACTTATTACAATTTTACCACTAGGAAAGTAAGGGTAAACATTCCAGATTCCAGAAAACTGCGTATTATCAGAGCTAGGAAAGGTGTCGAAAAACCCTGTTTCAGACATACTCTTATTTTCAATACCTGAAATATCTAACACACGCAAACCTGCCGTATAATTTGCAAGAAAATATTCATCTCCTTTTACATAGCCATTATGATCAATAGCGCTGGTCGGACCTAAGTAAGTATGATGTTCCGTAGGGTTGTCTAAGTCTGTAAAATCAAAAACAAGCGTTCTTGTTTTAAAACCAGAATCCACTTCATCTAGCTCATCACCTAAAATAAAATAACGCTGATCTTCAGTAAACCAACCTTGATGTGTATATGAAATACTAGGGTACCAAACTGACGAAATTTGTTTAGGGTTGTCTTTGTCGGTAACATCAGCGATAACGACAATATTTTCATTAGCACCAACATAAATTTCTCTTCCAACGTAATCAGCATCAGGACCATTATACGTTACTACTTGCGCATCATGCGAGTAGCCATTAATTCCATACCCACCTGCTGCGGTAGGATTTTTAGGATCTTGAATGTTTATAAAATGAGCTCCACCTCCATATTCATCATCACGAGATGTTCCTACAACATATGCAAAACCAGATTCTTCATTAATGACAATATTATGTGCATTCCCGAAACCTCTATACGTTGCATCAGATTGAAAGGAAGTAGGCGCATTCGTCACCGATCGCAATTTTGTTAAATCAAAAACCTGCAAGCCATGTTGAAATGACTCAGCTACGATAAACGCATGATCTTTGTACACTTTAACATCTCGCCAAGAAGAAGCATCGCCAGCTGACGGTAATTTACCTAGATATATTAAATTTTCGGTGTCTGTGATATCAACAAAGGCAGTTCCATTATCAAGACCCATTATGGCATATTCCTTGCCGGTTGTTTCATCTGTCCAGCCCCAGCTGTCATTGCCTGATTGTGCTGAAAATTCGGAAAGTGAAATACTACCTAATAAGTCATACCCGTCACATGGATAGATACCTGCCATTCCGTTTTCGCATGGAGTAAATTTAGCTACTCCTTCAACAGGAGGTACTGGGCTACCAGGAGTTAACGGATCGATAGAACTATCTTCACTTGAACATGTGACAACTAAAAATAGTGATAAGAAAAAGAAAATATATTTTTTCATTTTTTGTTTTATTGATAATCAAAGATAATGAATATGGCACCATAATCGCCTCAATTCATTAGTACAACAGTTGAAAAGACGATTACCCTAATAGAAATTCAATATTTAACAACACCTGTTGTCTTCGACATATTTTTGGTTTTGAAAAGTTGCCTCCAACTAAAGAAAATACCTTTATTTTTGCCACATGATAGAAGATAAAAACCAGGACCGTACTACCTTAGATAAATTGGGGGAATTTGGCCTTATTGAACATTTGACACAGCACTTTTCATTACAACATAAATCATCTGAAAAAGGTATTGGCGATGATGCAGCAGTCCTTGATTTTAAAAACAAGAAAACTTTAGTAACAACAGACTTGCTAGTAGAAGGGGTGCATTTTGACTTAAGCTATATGCCTCTAAAACATTTAGGCTACAAGGCAGTTATGGTCAACCTTTCAGACGTTTACGCGATGAATGCCACAGCTACACATATAACTGTTTCAATTGCAGTTTCTAACCGGTTTCCGTTAGAAGCACTAGACGAATTATACGAGGGTATTGCTTTTGCATGTACTAAACATAAAGTCGATTTAATTGGGGGTGATACCACCTCATCTACAACCGGATTATTGATCAGCGTTACAGCACTTGGCGAAGCAAATAGCGCAAATATTACCTATAGAACGGGGGCGAAACCTAACGATTTATTAGTAGTTTCAGGTGATTTAGGCGGCGCATATATGGGCCTGCAAGTATTAGAACGCGAAAAGGAAGTCTTTAAAGTCAACCCCAATAGCCAACCCGATTTAGAACCTTACTCTTATATTGTAGAACGACAATTAAAACCGGAAGCTAGAAATGATATTTCGGGTCTTTTAAAAGTTTTAGGAGTATCTCCAACATCGATGATTGATATTAGTGACGGATTATCTTCTGAAATTCTTCATTTATGCAAACAAAGCGAGGTAGGATGTAACCTATTTGAAGAGAAAATTCCCTTAGATCCAACTGTTATATCTGCTTGCGAAGAGTTTAAAATCGATAGTACAATGGTTGCTTTGAGCGGTGGCGAAGATTATGAATTACTATTTACTGTTGATCAAAAAGATTTTGAAAAAATAAAAGGGAATCCGAATTTGTCGATTATTGGACATATGACTGATGCTTCAGAAGGAGCGCATTTAATTACTCGTGGGAATACTAAGATTCCTATAACAGCCCAGGGTTGGAACTCATTTAAATCAGAATAGCATATTCATTGTAAAACAATAAGCCTTTTGAAAACGATTTTTAAACTCTCATACAAAGTTTCCCTAATTGGGTTAATTAGTCTGGTGGTATATGCATGCGGTTCCGTACCAAAATTGTCAAAAGAGGACAAGAGTATTATTAAAAAAATAGTTAAAGCGCCTATACCTGAAGCTATACACGGTGATACTGGTTTTGCTAATTCTCAAGGTCATAACATTTGGTTTGAAAATATCGCCCCTAAAGGAAAAAGCAAAGGTGTTGTAATTCTTATTATGGGTAATGGAAATGATGCTTTAACATGGCCTCCCAGTTTAATTTCCAATCTTACCAAAGCCAGTTATCAAGTCATTCGATATGATCATCGTGCAACTGGTTTGTCCACATCCGCAGAAAAATGGAAAAAGAAAAGCGCCTATTCTTTAAATGATATGGCCTTAGATGTTATAGCAATTTTAGACACTTTAAAAATTGAACAAGCACATATTGTTGGCGCTTCAATGGGTGGCATGATTGCACAAATAGTAGCTATAGACTACCCAAATAGAACAACCAGTCTTACTTCAATTATGTCAACCGGAGATCCGATGGATCCGTTGTTGCCCAATATGTCAAATGACATTGTATCGCAAATGATTGGAGCCATTTTAAAAAATGGTTTTTTCGGAAGTAAAAAAGGACAAATTAAACGTCAGATTATTCAGAAAAGAATTTTGATGGGGAATGCAACGGGAGCTATTGATATCAAAACCATGGCTGAAACTTCGCTTTACAATCTTAAAAAAAGAAATGGATATAATTTGATGGCCGCAAGACATCATTATCAAGCTATATTAAACTCAAATTCTAGATTGATTCAATTACATGATATTAATACACCAACCCTTGTAGTGCATGGCATGCAAGATCCTGTTATTCCGTTTTTACATAGTGAAAAATTGTTGAAAATAATCCCTGATGCTGAAGGTCTATTGATTCAAAATATGGGTCATGATTTTCCTGAAGCGGCTATTGAACAAATCACAGATAAGATGATTGCAAATTTTGAACGCAGCCTTAAGTAGTCGAAACTATCTTAGTAATTCAAAATAAAAAACCCACACACTTTGGCGGGGTAGCTGTAAAATTCTAAAACAAAAAAATTCCCAAAAATCAAGCTTTATCCGATCTAGCTGTTGTGGGGCGAACGACAGGTAAGAGTAGTGGAGTTTACTTAATTTCTAGGAATAAGTTTTGAATTCTAAACGTAATGTTTAGAATTCGCTTGCCAAAGCATAATTAAGCCGCATGTGATGCCGCTCTATGTCTTTTTTGATATATATTTTCTAAAGTTTTATTGATGTCTTGTAATTCAGGTGTCAAAGTAGAAAGGTTACCACTTACATCTGTTGTTACTTCTTTATTACAATGAATACATTTATACTCTTTAATATGTAAAGTAACTTTTTTAGAAACAGAATAGTGATGTCCGAAAATGTTGCAAAATACTTTTTTCATGCTAGTAGGTTTTGTTTAGTTTTCTCATCGTGGGGACGAATGAAATCACTATTGTATAACTTGGGTAAAACAAAAAGTGCTTTTTAAAACACATAGGATTAAAGAACGCCCCTCTATTGTTTTTTATTGGATGGCAGGCTTCTTTATTATCGTATTTTCGATGAACTGCATTTTTTTCGATGAACGGATAATTTTTTACGATTAGTGACACCCTCGCCAAGAGACAAACTAACCTATTGACTATCAATTAATTTAAAAATAAGAAAGCTAAAAAACCTTCATTAATTTAAATTTTAAGCAAAAATAACTTGCACTCAATTTTTGCTATCTTTCAATCGAAATTTTTTTTTATGAATAGCACCAAGGAAACCTTCGTTACAGCTTTTGCTCTATTTTCACTTTTTTTTGGAGCTGGTAATTTGCTATTACCTCCCCTTCTAGGATATAATGCTGGTGAAGATTGGCTGTGGGTTACACTAGGTTTTATGATTACTGCAGTTGTAATTCCAATACTTGGAATTTTAGCTCATGCACGTTTGCAGGGTACTATGTATGACTTTGGAAAAAAAGTGTCTCCAACCTTCAGTACTATCTATTGCATAATCGTCTACCTCATTTCTATTACCATTCCCTCACCAAGAACGGCATCGGCAACTCATGAGATTGCAATTCATCCTGCGTTTGGCACTAGTCCGTTATTGACGAGTAGTATTTATTTTGCGCTTGTTTTAGTATTCGTTTTAAACCGTACGAAAATATTGAGTTTCATAGGTAAGTTCTTGACTCCGATTATAGTTATTATGTTATTCACCGTTATTGCTATCGGACTTTTCACTTCTGATGGAGTAATGAATGTATCCACTTTCGATGCACCCGTCGTTAGTGGTCTTTTAGAAGGCTACCAAACTTTCGATGCTATTGGTGCGGTAGTTGTTGGTGCGGTGGTAATCATTTCACTAAACCTTCGCGGTCATAATTCATTCGAAGCCAAAAAGGATATCATTCGAAAATCAGGTTTTATTGCAGGTTTGGGTTTACTCCTTATATATGCAGGGTTAATTTCAGTTGGTTCATTCTTCGGAACAGGTATTGAAATTGATACAGCGCTAAGTGGAGATATGCAACGTGCAAACTTACTTCGAGGTATTAGCATTACATCTCTTGGTGCTTTCGGAAACAAAGTTTTGAGCATCCTTTTAGCCTTAGCCTGTTTCACCACCGCGGTAGGAATCGTGACAGGAACAGCCGATTATTTTAAAGGCTTATTTAAAGGCTCGCAAAAAGCATACATCATTACCGGAATTCTAGCCTGCGCCATTGGTGTTTTAATTGGGCAACTTGATTTTCATTCCATAGTGATTATCGCTATTCCCGCTTTGATGTTTATTTACCCTATTACTATCATTCTTATTTTGTTGAATGTGGTTCCGGAAAAACTCGGATCTCCGAAAGTATTCAAAGCCGTTGTTATTACAACTATGATTTTTAGTATTCCTGACTTTTTAGGAACGATTGGTCTTGGTGAAAGTATTGCTGGTCTGCAACCTTATATTCCTTTGAGCAAGTTTAGTTTGGGCTGGGTGCTGCCTGCGGTTGTGGTTTTTGTTATTTCGAATTTAGCACCAAGTACTTCTATATTGGAAGAGCATTAATATTTACTTCAACTGAAAATGAATATGGTCATCATGGCGAACCGCTTGACAACGTTTTTAAACATATCTCAAACCGCATAACTGAAACTAATTAGTTTATTCTACTTCGACATCAACTCTTCAATTTCATCAACCTCAATAGGAATATCCCCCATCAAGTTAAACGGCTCACCACTTTCTTGAATCACCACATCATCTTCTAAACGAACACCCATACTTTCTTCAGGAATATAAATTCCGGGTTCTACGGTGAAAACCATATTTGCTTTCATAGGTGTTTTTAATTCTCCGTAATCATGTGTATTTAGACCAATATGATGGCTGGTACCATGCATGAAGTATTTCTTATACGCTGGCCAATCAGGATTTTCATTCTGAACATCTGCTTTATCTAGCAGCCCTAATCCAAGTAAC
>CALLIG010000085.1 GCA_938009735.1 uncultured Flavobacteriaceae bacterium | reverse complement strand
TTTTATTCTTAAATCTAATTTACTGTATTAGCTTGCGCACAAATTGAGAAAAAAAACCCGAAATGAATTTAAGAGAAAACGCTGAAATCAAAAAAACATCTATAAGCTTAAAGGAAGGCATGCTAGAATATTTTGAGCCTGGTGAAACTGAATATAACGAAGCAGATGTTGAAAATTGCATGACCTTAATTAACACCTTTCTTGATGAGATTTCAATATCTGAGAACAAAAAAGAAGGAATGAAAATTGTTAAAAAAATTGTTCTTGACCTTAATGACTTGAATGAAAAGTGTGCAGACGAGTTAATCGAAACGGATCAAAGAGAACAAATTGCTGATATTATTATTCTAGCAGGACATTTAAAGAATTATAATACCCGAAATGAAGATATAACCGAAGATTGGCGAGAATGGTAAAAATACTCCGATAACGTTCTTCTGTGACGGTTGATTATAATTGTAAATAGCCCCACTTTAAAGAAATTTGGCAACTTGTTACGATATTCTATTTGTAGCTGTGAGCTCAAAAAAACTTATTGGTTTGAAAAATCTTCTTTGAAATTGGAAATAAAATCATTGACGTACTTTTTAGTTTTATCGGCTTCTCGAAAAACCAAATAATGTGTTCGTTTCAAACCATTTTTGCCAATTCTCTTAAAAATCAAATCATCAGATAACTTGAATGATTTTAAAGCCCATTTGGGCATACACATTATTCCCATATTGGCATTGACCATTTCAAGAGCGACCTCAGTAAGCGGAACAGCAGAAATATTGGGCGGAATAATTTTATTAGGCTTTAAAAATTGCTCGTAAACGGAGACCGTTTCTAAAGGAAAGGAGTGGATTATCAAATGTGCATTTAAAAAATCATTTGTATCTAAAAAATCTACTTTATTCAACGGACTTTCCTTATGCATAATTGCAAAAATCTCATCTTCGTAAACCTCAATACTAGACAAAATTTCATTTGCTGGCTTTGAGGTAACTATAGCAATATCAATCTCATTAGACAAAATTTTGGAAATTGGTTGATGGGTGGCTTCAAGAATCAAATCAACCTCGATATCTGGATACAAAAGTCCCATTTTTTGAATAAAACCAGAAAGACCTTGATAAAAACTATAACATTCCGTGCTAACTTTTACGGTTCCGACTGAACCACTACGCAATTGTTCAATGCTCGCAAAACCCTTCTCGATACTTTCAAGAACAGCGTTTCCTACTTTATAAAGTTCGCCACCCTCATCGGTCAATTGCCATTTACTTCTTGTTCTAAGAAAGACTTTGAACCCTAAACGCTCTTCCAATTCCCTTAACTGATGGCTCAGCGCAGATTGAGTCAAAAATAGTTTCTCGGTAGCATTAGCAATGCTACCCTCTTCAACAATTGTTTTTATTAGTCTAAAATATTTGATTTCCATCAGAGGCAAAGTTAACAATTTGTATAGATGCACTAATTGAGAAATTTTCAGTCTTATAATCAAAACCTTCAGTTTATAATTTTGAAAATATGGGGCAAGCACAACTAATTTTGAGCAAATTAAAAACAAGAAATTATGCAAAAACAAAGAATGAATTCAACTACCGACTTGCTAAATGCAGTACAAATTTATTTCGACGCCCTTTATCTTTGTGACACTAAAAAGCTGAATCAGGTTTTTCACAAAAGCTCGAGTCTTTTTGATGTTGATGAAGGCAAGGTTTTTGTCGAACCAATTGCAAGTTTTAGCAAAGACGTCGGAAAAAGGGTGTCGCCCTCGAGCAAAGGGCAGGTGCCTGAAGCAGAAATTTTGATGATTGATTGGTTATCAAACGCTTGTGCAATGGTCAAAATAAGAATCAGAGCACATAATAACGTATTTGTAGACCATCTTGGCTTTGTCAATGGTGAAGATGGATGGCAGATAGTTTCCAAAATATGGCATTTGGAAAAAGTAATAGGGTAATCTCGCTAGCGCTAAGCTGCGACGAGTACCTTCAAACGCACGCACATTGCTAAATTAAAGAAATATGGTAACTTGTTACTATGTGCTTTTAGCCGCAACCATTTCGAAAAATTCATCAACAAAAAACAATCAGCATGATAAACAAAACTTTAATCATCACAGCCATTTTATTATGTACACTATTTAATTCATGTTCTCAAAAAACGCTTGACCTAAGTGACGCGAATTTGGAGCTTGTAAATAGAGAAGTCATTACTTCTTCAGAAAATACACCAAACGTATTAACACTAGATAACAAAGTAGGAGATGGTTTAGCTATTCTGAAAAATGAAAATTTCGAGAATGGCACCATTGAATTGGAACTGAAGGGTGAAAACATTCCCGGAAGAAGTTTTGTTGGTGTAGCCTTCAATATTCAAAATGACTCAACCTACGAAGCTATTTATTTTAGACCGTTTAATTTTAAAGCGGAAGAGTTAATAAAAAGAGAACATTCGATACAATACATAAGTCATCCAAAAAATACTTGGAGGTATTTGAGAACTAATAGTGAGGGCGTCTACGAAGCCGAATACATCTACGCACCCTTAACTGAAGAATGGTTTAGTGTATCAGTTAAAATTGACACGGACACAGTTCGTGTTTATGATAGAAAAACGAATACTGAATTATTGAGTGTAAAAAGATTAGAAAAGCAAGTTTCGAATACCATTGGACTTTGGACAGGCAATAATTCAAAAGGAGCATTCAGAAACGTAAAATTGCTGGAATAAAAACGATTTACAAACACAACCTATAAACAATTCGGGCTTTGAGCTTATTCTTCGCTAGCGCTAATCTGTGACAGATGACCCGCAAAAGCAAGCCTTTTAGTTTTAATGAAATATGGTAACTTGTTACTGTATACTAGTGTTAGAGACAATTAGAAACCAATGAAGACAATTACATTACCAGACGAATTAAATTT
>CALLIG010000084.1 GCA_938009735.1 uncultured Flavobacteriaceae bacterium | reverse complement strand
AGAGTCAGAGCGGCGAGGTACTTTAAATCCTTCATTATGTCGGTTTTAACAAGAATTTGATGATTAAATTTGTGATATCAAGTATCTTGGTGATAAAAATAGCAGAAATTGAACAGTTATCATAACATACTCGCTAAGCTGGAACAGTTTACGAAAAAGTACTATACCAAAATGTTACTAAAAGGAGGTCTCCTATTTATAGCTTTTGGGGTTTTGTTTTTCTTGATTGTTCTTGGTGTGGAGTATTTTTTATGGCTGAATTCGACAGGAAGAGTGATTCTGTTAGTTGTTTTTATTGCGATAGAGCTGTTCTTACTTTTCAAATATATTTTAACTCCGCTGTTCTTTTTATTTAAACTCAAAAAGGGAATTAGCAACAAACAGGCTTCTGTTTTAATTGGCAAACATTTCCCTGATGTTGGCGATAAACTTTTAAACCTTCTTGATTTAGCAGATGATAGCGACGAATCAGAATTGCTTTTAGCAAGTATAGAACAGCGATCTGAAAACCTGAATCCAATTCCGTTTGCTAAAGCAGTCGATTTTAATGAGAACATTAAATATCTAAAGTATTTGGTGATTCCTGCACTCCTATTTGGTCTAATATGGTTGAGTGGAAATTTAAGTGAGTTTTTTGGTTCATACAATAGGGTTGTGAACTATGACATAGCCTATGAGCCACCCGCTCCTTTTTCCTTTATGCTTATTTCTAATGATCTCAATGCTTTAGATTCAAAAGCAGTAACGGTTCAAGTAGTAACAGAAGGTGAAATTCGCCCAAACCAAGTATTTATCACTATTAATGACCGAAAATTACTCTTACAAGAACAAAGTGGCATATATCAATACACCTTCACTCCGCCTTTAGTATCAACAGAATTCTCTTTTAGTGCGAACGGTATATTTTCAAGAAAATACAAACTTAATGCCTTGACAACCCCTTCAATTCAGAACTTTGAGTTGGTTTTAGATTACCCGAATTACACAAATCGCAAAACTGAAATTTTGAAAAGCACAGGAAATGCTACGTTTCCAGAGGGAACTAAAGTTTCATGGTATATAGAAGGTAGGTCTACCGATATCATTAGGTTAATAACAAAAGATACTGTGCTTTCATTTGAAAAGGCTGAAGATCGTTTTATAATGAACAAGCGTATTTATACTGATATGAGCTATCAGATTAGTACTTCTAACAAGAATGTAGTGGATTATGAAAAGTTAGAATATCAGTTTGATATTATTAAAGATGCGTATCCCAGGATTAAAGCAAAACAGGTTCTTGATTCTTTGAATTTAAATACCTCCTATTATATTGGAGAGGCTTCAGATGATTATGCTTTAGAGAATATCCGTTTAGTGTGTTATGCAGATGCAAATCCAGACGATAAACAAACGATCAACATAAGTGAGTCCAAAAGTAATTTCAAGCAGTTTTATTACACCTTTCCTTCAGGCTTGCAATTAGATGCTGGCAAGAACTATAGTTATTATTTTGAAGCCACAGATAATGACGGAGTGCACAACGGAAAAACGTCTAAAAGTCAAGTGTTTACATCTGTAATATTAGATGCTAATGAATTAAAAAACAAAGAATTAGAATCGCAACAGTCCATCATTAAGAACATGGATAAAACGTTGGAGAAATTCAAAGAACAGAAGGAAACACTAAAAGAGATTAATCAAGATCAAAAGGAAAAGAAACAACTTAATTTCAACGACCAGAATCAAATCAAAGATTTTCTTAAGAAGCAGGAGCAACAGGAAAATATGATGAAGAAATTCAGCAAACAGTTGAAAGATAATTTGGAAAAGAGCAAAAAAAATGATGAAACAAATGAACTTTTAAAAGAGCGCCTTGAGCGTCAAGAAATTGAGGCAAAGAAGAATGAAAAGCTATTAGACGAATTAAATAAAATTGCAGATAAAATTGATAAGGAAGAATTGACCAAACGTCTTGAAGAAATTGCAAAAAAACAGCAGAATAGTGAACGAAACTTAGAGCAGCTTTTAGAATTGACTAAGCGCTATTATGTTACAGAGAAGGCAGCGCAGTTAGCGAAGGATTTAGAAAAATTGGCGGAAAGACAGGAAATTCTTTCTGAGTTAAAATTAGGTGAGGATTTTTCAAACGACCAACAAGAAAAGTTAAATAAAAAGTTTGAAAAACTATCGGAAGAACTTGACGAATTGAAAAAAGATAATGCTGATTTAAAAAAGCCTATAGATATTAATGTCGAGAAGAGTAAACAAGAATCAGTCAAGGAAGATCAAAAAGAAGCTTTAGAAGAAATTAACAAGCATCAAGGCATGGAAGAATCTTCGGAGTCTGGTGAAAAGGAAAAGACGGAAGATAATGCAAAGAAAAAGCAAAAATCTGCGGCGCAGAAGATGAAAGAAATTAGCGAACAGCTACAGGAATCTTCTTCGGGTGGAGGCGGTGGAGGAAGTTCGATTACTGAAGATGCGGAAATGCTACGTCAGATACTTGATAACCTAGTTACCTTTTCATTCAAACAAGAAAATTTGTATGAGAGTCTAGAGCAGTTAGACCCAAATGCACCTCAATTTTCGAGCAGTATAAGACAACAACAAGAATTACGAAAATTATTCGAACATGTTGATGATAGTTTATTTGCGCTTTCATTGCGGCGTGCGGAATTATCAGAGTTTGTAAATGAACAAATTACAGAGGTTTATTATAATACAGATAAAGCATTAGAGGCAATAGCTGAAAGTCAAATATACCAGGGAGTTTCGTATCAGAAGTATGTGTTAACTGCATCTAATAGTTTGTCAGATTTTCTTGCAAATACTCTGGACAATATGCAACAGAGCATGCAGTCAGGGCAAGGTGAAGGAGAAGGCGAAAGTTTCCAATTACCTGACATTATAAAAGGTCAGGGTGAATTGAAAGAAAAGATGGAAGGCATGGGTCAGTCTGGTCAAGGAAAGCCAAAGTCAGGAAAGGGCGAACCAGGCCAAGGCAAAAAGGGTGAAGGTGAAAAAGGTAAGGGTGAGGGTAAAGCTGGCGGGGAAGGTCAGGATGGAGAAGGCGGCAAAGATGGTGAAAGTGGAGAGGGAGGCAAAAGTGGTAACGGCGGAAAAGGTAAAGGTGGAAATGGACAGGGTGAAGGCGAAGGACAAGGTGGTGATGAAGGAAAAGATGGTGAATCTGGAAACCAACCAAGTGAAGAAGAGTTAAAAGAGATTTATGAAATTTATAAGGAGCAACAATTAATTCGTTCAAAGTTAGAGCAGCAGTTAAAGAATATGATCGATGCTAGTGATAGAAAATTGGGCAAAAAGTTAGCTCGACAAATGGAGGATTTTGAGAATGAACTTTTGGAAAATGGAATTACGCAACAAGGCTTAAATAAATTGAATAACATTCAGTACGAATTATTGAAGTTAGAAAAGGCTGCGATGAAACAAGGTAAAAAGCAAGAACGAGAAAGTAATAGCAACAAAAATAGATTTAACAACCCAATAACTACTAAGCCCTCATTATTAGAGGATTATCGTAACGAAATTGAAATTTTAAATAGACAAGCATTACCTTTGCGCCAAAATTTTCAGAACAAAGTGAAAGAATATTTTAAAAGCAATGATTAATTTCAATTACGAGACTGATTATCAATTAGATAGCGAAAATACTTACTCAAATTGGATTTGTAAAATAGTTGGTACTGAAGACGGAGAGGTTGTGCAACTTGATTATATATTTTGTGATGATGCCTACTTACTTGAGATCAACAATAAGTATTTGGAGCATGACACCTACACAGATATAATTACGTTTGATTATACGGATGGAAAAAATATATCAGGTGATGTTTTCATTTCTATTGACAGAGTAAAAGAAAACGCTAAAACTTTTAGTGTTTCATTTGATACAGAATTACGACGTGTGATGGCACATGGAATATTGCACTTATTGGGTTATGGTGATAAGAGAGAAGATGAGGCTGTAATTATGAGAGCAAAGGAAGATGAAAAAATGAAGTTGTTCCACGTGGAACAATAGTACAAATGACTATTTGATAGAAAATAGGTTTTACAGAAAGCTATGTTTGATAAAATATATGATGTAATTGTTGTGGGTGGTGGTCATGCTGGTTCAGAAGCTGCAGCCGCAGCGGCGAATATGGGTTCAAGTACATTGTTAATTACAATGAACCTTCAGAATATTGGACAGATGTCTTGCAATCCTGCTATGGGTGGAATAGCCAAAGGACAAATAGTACGAGAGATTGACGCCCTTGGAGGATACAGCGGAATCATAACTGATAAGTCGGCGATTCAATTTAAAATGCTTAATAAGTCTAAGGGTCCAGCAATGTGGAGTCCTAGAGCTCAAAGTGATCGAATGCGTTTTGCCGAGGAGTGGAGATTGGCT
>CALLIG010000083.1 GCA_938009735.1 uncultured Flavobacteriaceae bacterium | reverse complement strand
GTTGGAGCAATGAAAGCAATGCATGATGGTGCTGCTAAATTTTTCATGTGTTTGGGCGGAAATTTCTTGATGGCTGCTTCTGACACAGAATATACTGCTGAGGCAATTCAAAATTGTGAGCTGACAGTTCAGATTAGCACTAAATTAAATCGGACACATTTAGTGACAGGAAAGACAGCTTTACTTTTACCCACCTATGGTCGATCTGAAAAAGATATGAAAGATGGAAAACTTCGTCGTATCACTATTGAAAATAGTATGGGTCAAGTGCGTCAATCGCGTGGACTATTAAAACCTGCTTCAGAAGATATTAAGAGTGAACCTGAAATGATCGCTGAAATAGCGGATGCCTTTTTCGATGGAAAACATTCGATGGATTGGAAATCAATGGGAGAAAACTACGAGCTCATTCGAGAAAAAATTGATCAAGTAGTAAAAGGATATGGCGATACAGAAATGCGCTCAAAAGGTGCCGGTTATTATCTGCCCAATAATGTTCGTGATCTCGATTTTAGCAAATTGCCAAATGGAAAAGCACATTTAACAATTAACAAAGTGCCTAAGCACGATTTAAAGGCTGACGAATATATGTTGATGACCATTCGGTCGCATGATCAGTTTAATACTACTATTTATGGCTTAGATGATAGATATCGCGGGGTGTACAACGAAAGAAGGGTGATTTTCATGAATCAAGAAGATATGAAATCTGCAAGCTTAGAAAAATTCGATGTGGTTGATATTATAAGCAACTATGATGGCGTAAAGCGTACAGCTTATAAATTCAAGATCATTCCTTATGCTATTCCTAAAGGAGATTTAGCAGCGTATTTTCCGGAGACAAATGTAATTGTACCATACAATCACTTTGCAGATCGAAGTAAAACTCCGATAAGTAAATCTATTAAGGTGACTTTGAAAAAAGTAGATTCTATTTAAAGGCTGAGTGTCCAGTTATATCCAAGCCTGTGATCAATAAATGAATATCGTGAGTGCCTTCGTAGGTGATAACACTTTCAAGGTTCATCATATGACGCATGATGCTGTATTCACCAGTAATACCCATTCCCCCTAAAATTTGACGTGCTTCACGGGCAATTTTAATTGCCATATCTACATTGTTTCTTTTGGCCATGGATATTTGAGCTGTTGTGGCACGACCTTCGTTTTTTAATTGACCTAAACGAAAGGCTAACAACTGAGCTTTTGTTATTTCAGTAATCATTTCTGCCAATTTCTTTTGTTGCAATTGAAATGCCGCAATCGGCTTCCCAAATTGAATACGTTCTTTAGCGTAACGCAATGCAGTATCGTAGCAATCCATTGCAGCACCAATAGCACCCCATGAGATTCCGTATCTGGCAGAATCTAAACAGCCTAATGGTGCGCCCAATCCAGTTTTACCAGTAAGTAGATTTTCCTTCGGAACTTTCACATCGCTGAAAATAAGCTCACCCGTAGCTGACGCTCTTAAAGACCATTTGTTATGTGTTTCAGGAGTTGAAAATCCTTCCATACCACGTTCTACGATAAGACCATGAATACGTCCTTCTTCATTTTTTGCCCAAACAACAGCAACATCACAAAACGGAGAATTCGAGATCCATAGTTTAGCGCCGTTCAAAAGATAATGGTCACCCATATCTTTATATTTGGTTTCCATACCACTAGGGTTAGAGCCATGATTTGGTTCTGTTAACCCGAAAGAACCCATCCATTCACCTGAAGCTAGTTTAGGTAAATATTTTTTACGTTGCTCTTCATTTCCGTATGTGTAAATTGGATACATGACCAAAGAAGATTGTACAGATGCCGTAGAGCGAACTCCACTATCACCACGTTCAATTTCTTGCATTATGAGTCCGTAACTTATTTGATCTAATCCCGCACCACCGTATTCTTCCGGAATATAAGGTCCGAAGGCACCAATTTCAGCCAAGCCACTAATGATTTGTTTTGGGAATTCCGCTTTTTGAGCGTATTCCTCAATTATTGGAGAGACATCACGTTTTACCCATTGACGGGCGGCGTCACGCACAAGAAGATGTTCTTCAGAAAATAAATCATCAAGATTGTAGTAGTCAGGTGCTTCAAATAAATCAGGTCTCATAGCAACGTATTTTTATCAAAGATAAATAGAAAAATATAACATTAGATCGACGTATTGTTATATTTTATATAAATAAATGTATGTTCTGAAATAACGGATTAGGCGTTTAAAAATTGCGCCAAGAGTTGGTGAAAGTGATGTACACCTTTTTCGCGTGTTGGAGAAAAACGCCCTGCTTTATAAAAATGAGATCGCACACCTTTTTGAACCCCTTCTACAACTTCTTCATCCTCCATCTCTACTTTGTCTAAACCGGCACCAGCACCTTTTTCTAATTTGGAAGCATCATACACATAGCTATAAAAGGAAATTTTAGTTTTATTGGTTGAAATTGGTTGCACCAGATTTACCGAACATCCCCAAGGATAAAAATTGAACATCATATTAGGGAATACCCAATAGTAATAAGCTGCTATTTTTTTACCATAATCGATATGATTTTCTGGTAGGTCGAAAACAGTTTCTGTTTGATCATCCGCATAGCCGATTTGTAGATTCAAATGCTCATGAAGTATCGTATCGTAATTACCATAATCTAATACTTCGTCTAAATCGTCATGTACGAAAGGTATGTGAAAACCTTCTAAGTAATTATCACAGTAAAGTGCCCAATGCGCATTGACCTTATAGTCTTTGCCAAGGGTTTTGTCAAGTTTGAATTCATCTAAAGGTAAAAATCCAACTCGCTCATTCATCGTGTCAATGACCTTTTGAAAATCAAAAGAGGGCTCTAAACCTGCAAATAAAAAAGGACCCCATTGCTTTAATGGGAACTGATGTAAATGATCGCAAGGTCTAGGAAAATCAGCAGCATCATTGAACTCTGGCATGTGCTCGAAAGTTCCATCAAGGTCGAATCGTCGACCATGATAACCACAAATTAATTTTTTGGTTTTGCCTGCTTTACCAACCACCAAATTACCGCGATGGGTGCAAACATTTGTTAGACAATGAACCTTTTCTTCTTTGTCTTTGGTTAACAAAATAGGTTCGGTTAGAAAACCATCAAGCAATACTGAAGGTGCAACATTGGTATCATCTTT
>CALLIG010000082.1 GCA_938009735.1 uncultured Flavobacteriaceae bacterium | reverse complement strand
TTGGCGACTCACGAAGTATTGTGACGCATCCTGCATCGACAACACATAGTAAATTATCTACTGAAGAAAGAGCCGAAACAGGTATAACAGACGGTATGGTTCGTGTTTCTGTTGGGCTAGAGCATATCGATGATATTATTCGTGATATCAAACAGGCTTTGGCTTAAAATCAAAAAGTAAGAATAAAATAGTCTTCATTTTTGTGCCAAGTTTATCTCCTAAAATTTTGAAAGCTCTAGTCATATGACCTTCAACAGTTTTTATAGAAACCCCTAGATATTCTGAAATTTCTATATGAGTGAGTCCTTCTTTTTTATTTAATAAAAATATACGTTTGCACTTTTTTGGTAATTTTTCTATCTCGACATTTACCAATTTCATCAACTCATCTATATTTTCATACTCGTTTTCATTGACTAAATCTATGGCCTCAAGATATTTTTTCTCTAAATAAATTACAGGTTTGTTTTTTCGGTATTGATCAATAAACTCGTTATAAACAGATTTGTAGAGGTAGTTTTTTATTGAAAATTCTGGATTAATTCGCTTCCTATCTATCCAAATTTTAACAAATACATTTTGAACAATGTCTTCAGCTTTACCATGGTCTTTACTCAAGGTATAGGCATATGCACAAAGATTTTGATAAAAAGAATTCATCAAAAAATCATAAGCTTTAGTATCACCTTGATTAAGTCGTTTTGCTAAGAAAAAATCCTTTTCAAATTCCATATATAAATTGAATTATTCGCAAAAAATGGTTTCACTTTATGGACAAATCTAAAAAAAAAGATTAAAAAAGTAGAGGGGTAGCAAAAAATCATACGTAATAACTAAACATGAACAACTCAGAAATTCATAAACTAGTTACTAAGTTTTTAAATCAAGAAGCAGATCACTCTGAATTAGAACAGTTGGATATCTGGTTGAAGGATACTAAAAATGTTGCTGTTTTTAATCAATTTGTTCGAACCGAATATCTAACCGCATTATGCATGGGAGAATACAATCTTAATAAAGCCAAAGAATTAATAAATGATACCATTAAAAAATCAGAACGGAAGAGAAAAGTTATCATTTTCAAAAAAATTGCAATAGCTGCATCTGTACTTTTAATTGCAGGTCTTTCAGTTTTTCAATTAACTGACAAAAAGAATGTCATCGTTGTTGAAAATAATTCGGTAATTGAAATTGGTTCTAATAAAGCCATACTTACTTTAGAAAATGGCAATCAAGTAGCTTTAGGTAAGGGAGAAAACTACCAAGCGGTTAATGCAAGTAGTAATGGTGAAGAACTAGTTTATGCCTCGCAAAGTAAAAATGATAGATCAGAAGAAGAGGTGCTCTTTAATTATTTGACTATTCCAAAAGGGGGGCAGTTTTTTGTTCAATTAGCAGATGGAACAAAAGTTTGGCTGAATTCAGATTCAAAATTAAAATATCCCACAAAATTTATTGAAGGTGAAACCCGTAGCGTAGAACTCGTATACGGAGAGGCTTATTTAGAGGTATCTCCAAGTACTTTGCATAAAGGGGCTATTTTCAATATACTAACCAAAACGCAAGAAGTAAACGTATTGGGTACTGAGTTTAATATAAAAGCATATAATGATGATGATGAAATCTCAACAACATTGGTGGAGGGAAAAATTCTTGTTCAGAATGGAGATGCAAAAAAGATGCTAATACCAAATCAACAATCAATAGTTAGTGAAGATTCTAATCTCATAGCTGTTAATGAAATTGACGCGGCAAGTGAAATTTCATGGGTTAAGGGCATGTTTGCTTTTAATGAAGAGTCATTAGGTGAAATGATGAAAGTTTTGTCACGGTGGTATAACGTTGAGGTGATTTTTGAATCAGCAGAACGTAAAGATTTCATTTTTACAGGAGTACTAGAACGCACAAAATCATTTGTTGATATTCTCGAACTTATTGAAGCAACTAGTGATGAGGAAGTGAAGTTTGAAATAAAAGGAAACACAATAATCATTAAATAAATAAAAAGGAAAAGGCCAGCACCTTGGACAGTATCAGCCTTTTTCCAGCAGCTTAATTAAAACAATGTTTAACTAAACCAGAACAAATTTATGGAAATTAAATTAATGAAGGAGTGTTCCTATTATGGAACGCGACTCCTTAAAACTATTATGAAAACATTTATCTTTTTATGTTGTACGATTGCTTTTGCACTAGGTCCCAAACTAGGACATTCGCAAGACGCGGACATTACAATTGATAAGGACAGAATTATGACTGTTAAGCAAGTATTCAAGCTTATAAACAAACAAGCCAATTATAAATTTATTTATCGTCATGATTTGGTTAAGAGTGCACCAGAACTTTCTTTGAGAAAAGGAGTTTTTAAAGCAACAGCACTATTGGATAATTGCCTGTCACCAATAAATTTTACATACGAATTCACGGGAAACAATACAGTTGTAGTTAAAAGAAAACAAAACACATCTTTTGACAAAGTAAAGGAACAAATTTCAGGTGATGATTTTCAATCGGAGATAAATGGTACTATTCTCGATGAGAATGGAGGTCCATTACCAGGCGCTAGTATTGTTGAAAAAGGCACAACAAATGGGGTGACTACTGATTTCGATGGTAAATTTTCTATAGCTCTAGAAGGTGATAATCCTACATTAATGATTTCTTATATTGGGTATGCAACTCAAGAGATTATTGTTGCCGATAAAACAGAACTAAATATTCAACTAGAACCTGATGCTGCCAAATTGGATGAGGTTGTTTTAGTTGGATATGGTAGTGTTGCTAAAAAAGATTTGACTGGTGCAGTAACTAAAGTAGATAATTTTGAAAATAGAGCTGTAACTAATACTGAAGAGGCCTTACAAGGTAATGTAGCTGGAGTAACTATAATTGCCGATGGCGGAGATCCAACTAGCAGACCAACGGTGCGAATTAGAGGGGTTGGAACAACATCTGACGAATCACCTTTATATGTGGTCGATGGTGTTCCGTATTATGGAGGGCCTTTAAATCCATTTGATATAGAATCTATTACCGTACTAAAAGATGCTTCCGCAACAGCAATCTATGGGGTAAGAGCAGCTGGCGGTGTGATTTTGGTGACTACTAAAAAAGGTAAAAGCGGTGATTTGAAATTTGATTTTAATGCTTATACAGGAGCGCAAAGTGTATGGAATAAACCCAAAGCACTAAATGCGGCTCAACAAGCGGAATATTATAACATAGCTTCAGACAATACCGGTGTGCCTCGTGAGACGGTACATGATGCTGCCCAAAATCCAGATGGTCAGGTTACCAGAACGAATTGGGTTGATGAAATTTTTAGAACAGGTTTCATTCAAAACTATGACATAGGTGTACGCGGAGGTAGTGAAAAAATAATTTTCTCTTCATCCTTGGGCTATAATAAAAGAGAAGGAACACTATTGAACACAGAAGCCACTCGTATAACTTTTAGGTTGAATTCTGAACTCAGAATTACAGACAAGCTA
The DNA here is from genome assembly GCA_938009735.1 of uncultured Flavobacteriaceae bacterium. Taxonomy (GTDB): domain Bacteria; phylum Bacteroidota; class Bacteroidia; order Flavobacteriales; family Flavobacteriaceae; genus Maribacter_C. The sequence continues at coordinate 2,771 of CALLIG010000082.1, read as the reverse complement.
AAGATTGGTCAAAACGTATCCTTTACACGGGTCAATGGTAATAGCGCTTTTACAGGTACTCAGGCAACAAACGGTGAAACTAATTACAATGGTATAATTGCACAAGCCATCAAAGCACCATCACATGTGCCTGTTTTTGACGCTAATGGTAATTACTCAAATATGCCAGATGCGGGTTACGGTCTTACAATTCATCCAGTTTCAGCATTAGAACGTATAGATATTGAAAATCCAGTAACAGATTTGTTTGGGAACATTTATCTAGATTATGAACTTGCTCAAGGTTTAAAATTTAAATCAAGTTTCGGAATAAATCTAAAAAACGAATCTTATAAAGAATTTGACCCACGAGTACCTGAAGTGTCAAAAACACAGAAAACGACCAATAGTCTGCAAACTGCAGAAATCAAACAAGAAGATTGGTCTTTTGAAAACACACTAACTTATGCGAAGACTTTTAAAGAAAAGCATGCACTTACTTTATTGGGTGGAATTACCCAGCAAAGTTTTGAAAGAGATGTGTTTTCAATAGTAGGTAGAAATCTACCAAGTGAAGATGCAAACTCTAGATTTTTGATTAATGCTACTATTTTTGATAAACCTCAGAGTGGAAACGAAGCCAATAGGTTGTCTTCATATTTCGGCAGAGTAAACTATACGTTTGATAATAAATATCTCTTAACGGCTAGTGTAAGAAGAGATGGCACATCGAAGTTGTCTAAAGATAATCGATGGGGAAATTTTCCCTCTGTTGCTTTAGCTTGGAGAGTATCTGAAGAAAACTTCCTTAAGGATAGTGAGAACATTAGCAACTTTAAATTGAGAACCAGTTGGGGTAGAATCGGAAATATTTCTGCGCTAAGTGATTTTCCTACCAATGTGCCGTTATCAGAAACGCGTGTTATTCTAGGCACTTCGACTTTTGTTAGTGGTTTTGCTCTAGACGGAATTTCTAACCCTGATATTGTTTGGGAAACTACGGAGCAATTAAATTTTGGTCTAGACCTATCTCTTTTTGAAGGAAGATTAACGTCTACAGCAGACTATTTTATAAAAGACACCAAAGATCTAATTCTACCATTACCAATAAGTTCTCTTGCAGGTGTAGGCAATGCTCCTTTTGTGAATGCCGGCCAGGTTAGAAATAAGGGAATTGAATTAGCATTGACTTACCAGAAATTCGATGGTGATTTCACGTATAACATATCAGGTAATATTTCTAAAATCGACAATGAACTTGTTGCTCTTGGTGATGATGTAAATATCATTTTAGATAATACCCAAGTCGCTACTCATTTCCCAATTGAATCTGTTGTTGGCCAACCTTTGTTTTCTTTCTTGCTTTTAGAAACCGATGGCATATTTCAATCAGATCAAGAGGCAACCGCTAATGCTGCACAACCCAATGCAGTTGCAGGTGATTTGATTTTTAAAGATCAAAATGGTGATGGAGAAATAAACGGCGATGATAAGGTATATAAAGGCAATGCATTTCCTGACTTTACTTTTGGTTTAAATGCTAGTTTCAATTATAAGAAATTTGACCTGACCTTTTTCTTTCAAGGGGTGAGTGGAGCAACTGCTTATAATGGATTTAAACTCACTACGGTGTATCCTGCTCAAACATCTGTGGCAGGGGCAAATTTATCAGCTGATGCTATTAATACATGGCATCCGGGTAATACTGGCGGATCACTTTTTAGATTGTCGAATAACGATCCAAATAATAATTTACGACCATCAGATTTTTGGCTAGAGAGTACTGATTACTTGAGATTAAAGAATTTAGCTGTCGGTTATACAATTCCGAATATGAAGTCTTTTGACAGAGTTAGAATTTATGCTTCCGCGCAAAATCTATTTACAATAACCAACTATTCAGGTTTAGATCCTGAAGTATCAAATAGAGGAATTGATGGAGGTCAATACCCAGTTTCTAGAGTTTTTACGCTCGGATTAAACGTATCATTTTAAAAAATAATTATGAAAAAATATATAAGTACTTTATTAATGTTATTCATCCTAGTAGGATGTGGGAAAGAATTTTTAGAATTAGAGCCAGAAGGAGCACCAACACTAGCTACTTTTTGGAAAACTGAAGCAGATGTAACTGCGGCAACTAACGGATTATACTTATTAAATGATTTTCAAGGAATTTATGGTAGAGGAATTCATTTATACTCTTTAATTCCTAGTGATGATTTTGTAGTTGGGAAATCTAAAGGTCAGATTGAGGATATTAAAAATTTCTATACAGATGGCTCCGGTTCTTATACTAGAGATATTTGGGCTATGCATTATCAAGTGATCAAGAGAGCTAATGATATTATTATTAATGTTACAGAAATGGAGATTAATGATGATTTGAAAAACTTTGCATTAGGGCAAGCATATTTTATGCGGGGATTGGCCTATTTTCAATTATCGGTACTTTATGGTGACAATCGAGCAGGCATTCCGATTGTAGATGAAAATACAGAATCGTTTTTTATAGAAAGACCTATAAACGTTAGTGAGAGCTATGTGTTTGCGGCAGAAAGTTTTTCTAAAGCAGCTGAGTTACTTCCTTATTTTGATCAAATAAGTCAAGATAATTATGGCAAACCACATAAGAATGCTGCCTATGGTTATTTAGCAAGAACACATCTACACAATGCACAATATGATGCAAGTTCTTGGGCAAAGGTCATAGAGGCAACAGATATGGTTATTAGCTCTGGTAAGAATGCCTTAGAAGCGAATTTTGAAGATGCATTTAAAATAGAAAATAA
>CALLIG010000081.1 GCA_938009735.1 uncultured Flavobacteriaceae bacterium | reverse complement strand
TTTATATTCCTTCTTTTTAGTCCGTTTTAAGAACTTATCTCTAAATACATCATAATCTTCTTTGATGCCTTTTTTATAGCTATCAGATGTTTCTTTTTGCAATAAATCACCAACAACAGTAACGGCTCGAGAAGCATCATTCACATGCACGACAGCTTGACTATATTGAGGATCGATTTTCACCGCGGTATGCGCTTTACTAGTTGTTGCACCGCCAATCAATAATGGAACTGAAAAGTTCTTACGCTCCATCTCTTTCGCCAAATGCACCATTTCATCTAGCGACGGCGTAATCAATCCACTTAAACCAATAACATCTACATTATGCTCAATGGCCGCAGCAATGATCTTCTCAGGAGGAACCATAACTCCCAAATCTACAATCTCATAGTTATTACAAGCGAGTACCACACTAACGATATTTTTGCCAATATCATGAACATCACCTTTTACAGTTGCCATCAATATCTTTCCATTCCCATCCGTATCTCCTTCTTGGGGGTTCAACAACTTCTCTTCTTCAATATATGGAAGTAAGTATGCAACCGCTTTTTTCATCACACGGGCAGATTTTACTACCTGTGGCAAGAACATTTTTCCGCTTCCGAAAAGATCTCCGACAACATTCATACCTGTCATTAAACTCACTTCAATAACCTCAATAGGTTTATCAGCAGCTTGACGAGCTTCTTCTACATCTTCAACAATATATTGATCAATACCTTTTACTAAAGCTCTAGTAATTCTATTTTGAATTGGTTCTTCACGCCATGATAAATCAACTTTACTCTCTTTAGCCATACCTACGACAGAGTCAGCAAAATCAAGTAACCTTTCAGTAGCATCATCTCGTCGATTGAGCATAACATCTTCAACGCGCGCTAATAAATCTTTAGGAATATCGTCATAGATTTCCAACATCGTAGGATTCACAATACCCATATTCATACCCGCCTGAATTGCATGATACAAAAACACAGAATGCATGGCTTCTCGGACAGGATTATTTCCTCTGAAAGAAAAAGAAACATTACTAACTCCTCCACTCACACTACAATGAGGAAGATTTTCTCTCACCCACTTGGTAGCATTAATAAAATCAAGTGCATTGAGTTTATGCTCATCCATTCCTGTAGCCACAGGGAAAATATTTAAATCGAATATGATATCTTCTGGAGCAAAACCAACTTTATCAACCAAAACATCATAAGATCGTTTTGATATTTCGATGCGTCGGTCATAGTTATCTGCCTGCCCAACCTCATCAAAAGCCATAACAATTACTGCGGCGCCATATCTTTTAATCAACTTTGCATGACGAATAAATTCTTCTTCGCCTTCTTTAAGGCTGATTGAATTTACCACACATTTACCCTGCACTACTTGCAACCCAGCTTCAATAATATCCCACTTTGAGCTATCAATCATGATCGGCACTCTTGAGATATCAGGCTCTGCTATTACAAGGTTTAAGAACTTCACCATTGCTTCTTTACCATCGATGAGTCCGTCATCCATATTAATATCAATAATCTGCGCACCGCCTTCAACTTGATCACGTGCAACACTTAGCGCTTCTTCGAATTTCTCTTCTTTAATAAGACGCAGAAATTTCTTAGAACCAGCAACATTAGTCCGTTCGCCAACATTAATGAAATTGGTTTCTGGAGTAACTACTAGTGGTTCAAGACCACTTAGTTTCAAGTATCTTGTTTTCGGTTGACGGTTGTCAGTTGATAGTATGTTGATATTGCCTTCAGACATCAATTATTATTATAATATTTTATAAACCCATTAATGAGTTTTTTACACTTTAAAATTTGTTTAGATAAAGGACTAAACTCTTCCTTACTTAAATAATTTTGGTCCATGGCCAGATACAACTGGGTTTCTAACTCATACAAAGAACCCCTAGCTATGTGCAAAAACTGAATGGTATCCGCAGAAGTTCTTCGACCACAACCTTCCGCGATATTTGATGGCACCGACACAGCACAACGGCGTATCTGACTTGTCAATCCGTACATTTCATCTTTCGGAAAAGCCTTTGACACCTGATAAATAGAACTCGCCAGCACTCTAGCTTCCTTCCATACTTCCAACTCAGTATACTCCATTTATTACAATTTACTGACAACCATCAACTGACAACTGTCAACTCTCTAGGGTCGTATTCTTTCACTAAGTCTGCTATAGCCGTAATATGTTCTGGAGTTGTTCCACAACAACCACCAACGATATTTATCAAACCCTTCTCTACATATTCTTTAATCTGAGCAGCCATTTGTTCTGGAGTTTCATCATATTCTCCAAAGGCATTAGGTAATCCTGCGTTTGGATGTGCTGACACTCCGAAATCGGTTTTGTTAGCTAATACTTCTAAGTGAGGTACAAGTTGACTTGCACCTAAGGCACAATTAAATCCTACAGTTAAAATCGGAATGTGAGAAATAGAAATCAAGAAGGCTTCTGCAGTTTGTCCTGACAATGTTCGGCCTGAAGCATCTGTAATAGTTCCGCTCACCATAATTGGAATATCAATACCTCGTTCTTCTTTCACCTCTTCAATAGCGAATAAAGCTGCTTTCGCATTTAGCGTATCAAAAATGGTTTCTACCAAAAGTAAATCAGAACCACCATCGATTAAGGCTTCTGCCTGTTGTTTGTAGGCAATTCGCAATTCATCAAAAGAAACTGCTCTAAAACCTGGGTCATTCACATCAGGCGACATACTTGCCGTTTTATTTGTCGGGCCTATACTACCTGCAACAAATCTTGGTTTATGAGGTTCTTTTGCTGTAAACTCATCGGCTACTTTTCTAGCTATTCTGGCAGATTCATAATTTAGTTCATAAACCAAATCTTCCATGAAGTAATCTGCCATAGCAATGGTAGTACCAGAAAATGTATTCGTTTCTGCAATATCAGCGCCTGCAGCAAAATATTTTCGATGTACTTCCGCAATTGCTTCTGGCTGCGTGAGCGATAACAAATCATTGTTGCCTTGAAGAGGATGCTCCCAGTCTTTGAATCGTTCTCCTCTAAAATCTTCTTCTTGAAATTTATAGCGTTGAAGCATAGTGCCCATTGCACCATCTAAAACTAAAATTCGTTCTTTTAATATTTCTTCTATTCTTGCCATTATCTTGTTTCAATTGAAACGTATCATTTTTTACTAACCCCTCATTTCCAATTAATCTGAAAGGGTTTTGTTTTGCGTTAGGGATAACAGCGACATCTTTTTTGAACCATTTTCGGTTCAAAAAAATATAGCGGATCGCCCGACCTTTGTTTTTACAAAGGAAACGCTCAAAATTAAATGTATCAAGTAAGGAAAAAACATAGGCAAATGCCATGTTTTAGGGTTATCTGCCGAGATGTCGAAACGATTTCAACAATCAGTAGAATTTAGCACCTTCTTTAGGGTTAAAGGGTTGCTAAGGCTTCATAGGGTCTAATCCCTCCGCCTTTCTTGATAACAATTTCAATGTTTATATGAACTGAGCACAAAGTAAAGCCACAGCGTAATGAAAACCAAGTTATTCAGACAAAAAATGCCTTTAATGCTACAATAAACCTTTTGCCTTAATTTCTAAATATTTATTAATGGTGTCAATCGTTAGGTTATTAGGTGAAGTCAAAATTGTTTGTATACCGTATTTATTCAATTCAGCAGCAATTAATTTTTTGTCATAGCTGAATTTTTCAGCTATCGTTTTATCAAATATTTCTTGTATCGTATTCGCTTCTTGATGCTTCAGCTCCTCTAATTCTGTGTTTTTAAAGAACACTACAACCAGCAAATGACTTTTGTTAATGGCTCGCAAATACCCAATCTGCCTTTCAACTGCATCTAAACTCGCAAAATTGGTATAGAGCAACAAAAGACTTCTAGTTGTTATCTTTCGTTTTATCAAACTGTACAAATTACCGAAATCAGATTCGCTATAATCAGTATTCACGTTATACAGCGATTCTTGAATTAAATTCATTTGCGCGTTTCTTCGTTCTGCGACCACGAAATTTTCAGGTTTTCTAGAAAATGAAAAAACTCCCGCTTTATCATGCCTCCGCACGACTACACTACTAATAACAAGTGCTGAATTTATAGCGTAGTCTAATAGGCTGAGTCCTTCAAAGGGCATCTTCATTACTCTGCCTTTATCGATTACTGAATATATCTGTTGTGACTTTTCATCTTGAAATTGATTCACCATCAGCTGATTACGTTTTGCAGTTGCTTTCCAATTGACATCTCTAATGTTGTCGCCTTGTACGTAATCTTTAATCTGTTCGAACTCGAAAGAATTACCTATTCTTCGAATTTTCTTTATGCCGAATTGTAGATTAAATTGGTTCAATGATATTAAATCATACTTCTTAAGCTGTAGAAAACTAGGATATGTTTTGACCTGCTTTGAGGATTCAAAAGAAAACTTTCGCATTGCAAATCCAATTCTATTGGATGCAAACACATGCAGTTCACCAAACTCATATTCACCACGTTCTTTTGGCGTTACTTCATACGTAATTGATTCTTGAATATTTGCTGAAATCGCTCTATTCAAATTAAAATTACGTTGCTGAAATTGAAAAGGCAACTCATCAACTATCGTGCAAAACATCTTTAATGTGAAATTGTTGGTGATTTCAATCTCTACCTTATTTGCATCTCCGTTTGAAAATTTCTCTGGTAATATTCGAGCTGCATGTATTCCTTTTTTAGTGCCGAAAAGAATCAATAAATCAACAATTACAACAACTAGAAAAATAAAACTTGTAAGCTTCGCTACTGGCAATAATGATGGGTAAATAAAGCTAAATACAAAAAGAAATACGATACAAAACATCGCATAGAAAAATCGGTTATTTAAAAATAAATCTTTAAAAAACCGCACTATGGGTATTGATTCTGAAGTATCAGATGTTTTGTCTTTCGCCATTCAATTAATTATTTGGGAATTTCAACACTCTGAAGAATATCATTAATGATTTGTGTAGATGTAATACCTTCCATTTCTCTTTCAGGCGTTATAATAACACGATGTTGCAATACCGGAATTGCAATTTGCTTTATATCTTCTGGTGTAACAAAATCTCTACCGTTAATTGCTGCAAATGCCTTACTGGCTTTCAAAACAGCTATCGAAGCTCTTGGGGACGCACCTAAATACAGAAAAGGATTGGTACGTGTATTTAATATAATTTCTGCGATATATTTTATCAGATGCGGCTCCACAATAATTTGAGAAATCAAAGCCTGATATTTTATGATTTTCGCTTTGCTTAAGCTACTGGTTATTAGATCTAATTTTGTGGTTTTTAAAGCATGTTCTCTGGTAATAATTTCTACCTCTTCTTCTAAATTCGGATAGTCGATAGTAATTTTAAAAAGAAAGCGATCGAGCTGTGCCTCAGGCAATCGGTAGGTTCCTTCTTGTTCAATAGGGTTCTGTGTCGCTAGTATAATATAAGGCGCATCTAATACATACTTTACACCATCCATAGTTACCTGCCTTTCGTCCATTACTTCAAATAACGCGGACTGAGTTTTTGCTGGCGCCCTATTGATTTCATCTGCCAAAACGATATTTGAAAAAATAGGCCCTTTCTTAAACTCAAATTCTGATTTCTTCAGGTTAAATATTGAAGTTCCTAAAACATCAGAAGGCATAAGATCTGGTGTAAATTGTATTCTACTAAAAGCTACATCAAGTGATTTTGCTAGAAGCTTTGCTGTTATGGTTTTAGCAACTCCTGGTGCGCCCTCTAATAGAACATGACCTTCAGCCAACAGGGCTGTTAGCAATAGGTTTACCAATTGTTTTTGCCCAACAATTACTTTAGCAAGCTCCGTTTTAATTTGCAGCACACTTGCCTGTAATTCACCAAGGTCTAGTCGATTATCAAATTCAATATCATTATTTTCCATAAGTTATTTATTATCTTTTTTATAGAATTCTTGTATTTCTTTATTCAATGTTGCCAAAGGCTCTTTTGTATGAAATGTATGTGATTTCATTTTTAAAATCAATGTCATTAATCGTTGTACTTGCTCTTCAGAATTTCCAGATTTCAGAGCTAATTTTTTTATAAAATTGGCATCCAATCGTTCTGTGGGCAAATGATACCGACTTCGAATACCTTCTAAAAAATGGATTATTTTTTTCTTTATAATTCCATCATAATCAGCTGCTTCAAAATGCAAATTACTTACCGTATGAACAAACTCCGTTGTCGTGTTTGTTAATGGCTTTATTACGGGAATGATTCGTTGTCTACGTTTTGCGTTGAACAAAATGAATAATCCTATAGCCAATAAAAGTAAATACCAAGCCCATTTTAAGGATTCTTGTGAAGTTATATATCTCAAGGTACTTTGATTCAAGTCTGGATCTACTTTAACCGCTTTATCCAGCAAAAAAGGAACATTAGGCATATAAGAAACTACCGTACTCAAATAACCTGTATTTGGGGCTTCTAACATTTGATAGTTTGTAAAAGCCTCAGGAGTAGTATGTATATAGAAAATACCATCTTGATAAGGAATTCCGACAAAATTAATGCGGCGTTCTCCTTTATCTGACATCAAATAGCCTAATTTTTTTATGGCTGTAGTGTCTTTGATATGGGCATTGCCAAAAGGTAGTTTTGACGTGTAGCCCAAGGTGTCTCTTGAAAATTCTAAAAACAAGGTATTCTCACTCTCTTCGATTCTAGTATCTTCATAAATTGTTTCAAAACCTAAGGTGTCCTTTACAAAATAAGGAAAACTATGCGCTGAAATTAAGGCGTCATTTCCATAGCCAACATATTCTAATAATGCTTCGAAAGAAGTAATATCAATATCATAATGACGTGAAATACTAATATAATTTTTAGTAGAGTCAACCGGTTGATCTCTTAAATACTGATCATACTCATAAAAAGTGGTGTGTATTTTTTTAATAGATTTTCCTTGAAACCAAAAGGGTAATTGTTCGAAAAACACTTTGGTATCCATCGGATTGGTATCGAACTCATTAAATGTTGGGGACCAATCTACCCTATGACTTCTATTGGCGACAACCAACACAATCATAAGTGCTACGAAACAGAAAACGATGATTCCTTTTTTATTCATCCTTTAAACTGTTTTAAAAGTTCATCGTA
>CALLIG010000080.1 GCA_938009735.1 uncultured Flavobacteriaceae bacterium | reverse complement strand
TGAACTTTCCAACTTCGCTTGTGAATATCAATGCCAATGTATAACTTCGGTAATGCAGTATTTTGAGTATTCATATCTTTAATTTTTAGTTCATTTTAAAGATACTCGACTTACTGCTTTTTCATAGATGCTATAATTAATACGGGGTTTAGTGCATAACGCCAGGTTTTGGGTATATTTATGAAGTCCGCCAAATCTTTTGGATTTGGCTTTTTAAATAGAAAAAATATAAACAAACAAAAAGATTCGGCTAATCGCTTAAACGGAAACAAAAGGGCACTTTTATTCCCGTACTAATCATGGCCGAGACCGTTAGCAAAAATTAAAAAAACTGATAGGCGTAATTTAGCTTCGTTCCTCTTTTGCCAACTTAGGGACGTAAGTCCTCAATTTTTTTTGAGATTTGAGCGAATGAAACGAAGTTTCATGTTGCAAGTCCCAAATACTTACCAAACTAATCTGCTAGCGAGGTAAAAATTATAATTGTTGTTGTATGATACTTTTCATTCGTTCGAATTCGTTAGGAGTCATATTAATTCGATAATGTTGTTTTCCAAAATTGGGTTTAACTAGTTCGAATTCTCTTAGTAACTTCAACCTTTGCTCACGCTCCTTTTTCAATTTTACTGCTAACAAATCATATCTATACTTGGAGACTGTTTTCATTGGTTTCGAAAACTGGGCACGTCTTGTTTCTTCAAGTTCTCGTTTTTCCACCTCTCGTTGTTCTTCTATTTCTGCTTGATCAAAGAGCTTTTTCAGTTGATCATGAATACCATGAATAGGACTGTTCTTTTCCCATGCTCGTAATACTTCCATTAAGTAATCCAGCCTTTTATTGATTACCTTATTGTAACCCATATAATCCATTAATTTTTTATTCTTTGGTGAAATTCTAGCTCCTTCAAAGAAGTCCATCATCGACTCCAAAGTCTCCGTATGGGAGGACGAAACCTTCTTCGAATACTCCCTAAACCTTACAGCAACAATTCGATTGATACTAATAGCTGAAAATGTGCTTTTCTTTCGTTTTTCTATTTCCATTACAGTAAATTTTCGCCCTGTTTATAGGGAGTTACAGGTGTTTTGATACAAATTTTCATAAAAAAATATATACTAAAATTTTCAATTGCCTGAAAATCAATTATTTGAAACTCGTAACATCGCTTTAGCGTGTTACCCTCTTGCTATTCGAACTTTATCCGCTTCGCTTCTAAATTTTGAATACTTCCAACAAGTACTTCTAAACCATAAAAGTAGAATGCGCCCTACTGTATTTTGATTAACAGTTACCTGTCGGGACACTACAAAAATTCATCAGGAACCCTGCGCAGTTAAGTTATGGTAAGATTTGGGGGCTGCGCTTATATTAGATCTATGGAATACGAATCAAAAATTGACTACCTTATCTAAAGCATCATCCTCGGCATCATTCATAAAGTTGGCTTGATAAGATATCGTTGTAGTTATTGAAGAATGTCGATATAGCTTCTGAAGCATTTGTATTGGGATTTTATCGCCAGAAATGTTACCAAAAGTGTGTCTAGCAATATGCATACTTAAATTTTTATCTATTCCTACTCTTTTAGCGATACTTTTAAGGTGTCTGTTAAAATTCCTAGTAGTAGTTTTAATTCTAGTTCTTAGCTGTTTAACATTTTTAAAATCTACATTTCGAAGTTCTTTAAAAACCAGATCCTTTGAATCGTTTGACGAATTTCTATATCTATCTAAAATTACTTCGGCTTTTTCGGGTATTCTCAAGGATACAAGTTTATCATTCTTGCTCATGCGATAATGTAACCGATGATCATTAAAATCATCCCATCGTAATTGAATTACATCAGTTATTCGAATACCTGCAAAATAAAAACTTAAAAGCCATATGTTCAAAGCGTGCTGCTGAGCTTCAGTTAATCCAATTGCATTTTCCAGTCTCTGGACTTCTTCCACATTTAAACCAACTTTTTCTGATTCTGGAAATTTAATCTGATACTTGCCACGACCAAATGGATAACCATCCCTGTCTGCAACGGATTCGGAAATGGCCAAGTTATAAATTGTTCGTATAGGTATCATATAATTCATTACAGTTCGAAATGCCAAACCTTTTTTATGAAGAAGATGCGTTTCAAACCTGCGCAACAGGTTAACAGTAATATTGTTAAAGGGTAATTCTCTATTTTTTGTGAATTCTAAAAACCGTTCTACTCTAGTTTTTTCATTTGAATATCTATGAAACTGTTTTCTTTCTTTAAGGTTGGCTAGATACAATTCTGCAAAAGAATAAAAATCATGTCTATTCTTACTCTGGATATTGCTTTTGATACTGCGAACAGATTTATATTCTTTAGATATCTCTGATTCTAATAATTTACCATTTACTTCTGATAACTTAGTTAAAATCAATTGATTTAAATGAGCGGAATTAGGGTGGGAACGCTTTACTCTACTTTTGACTTTATCCCATAGTTTTTTATCTATATACTGCCCAGTATAGATGAAGGATGATTTACGATTTTTCGTTATCCGAATGGCAATTGGATATTTACTGTGAGAATTTTTCTTGTTTCGAAGTACCGCTTGTACCGTTGCCATAAATAATCTTTATTCTAAAGATACAAATTCTAGGTACAACATAGGTACAACATTTACTGCATTTAAAGCGTATTATTTGATATCAAATATAATCAATAACAACTTAATCAATTGATTATCAGTATCTTTAGTGTATTCTGAACATATATGTCGTCTTTTTCATAACCCGGAGGTCGCGGGATCGTGCCCCGCTCTCGCTACAATTTAAAACCAGCAATACAAACGGTTTAGTTAATTCTAAACCGTTTTTTTATGCCTTCAAAGCATTGAACACAAATCAAATAGCTCTTAGATAATTAAAATTATGTAGTAGTTTTATCCTAACCAATTATTTCTAAAAAATCATCCTCAGAAATAATCTGTACACCTAGGGTTTCTGCTTTTGTTCGTTTGCTAGGCCCCATTTTATCGCCTGCAACCAGGAAAGTAGTTTTCGACGAAACAGAAGAACCTACTTTACCTCCATTATCTTCAATCAACTTCTTAAGCTCATCGCGGCTTACTTTTGTAAATACACCTGACACCACAAAAATCTGCCCTTTCAGTTTTTCTGTTTGATTTTCTAATTTTTCTGCGGATAGCTCAAACTGAACACCATGACTTTTTAGTCTACTTATAATTTCTCTGTTCTCTTCATTATGAAAGAACTCCACTACACTTTTTGCAATGCGTTCTCCAATTTCATCAACAGCAGTTAGTTCTTCTTCGGATGCTGACATCAAAGCATCAATATTCTTATATGCTTTGGCTAACTTTTTTGCAACTGTTTCACCAACGAAGCGAATACCTAATGCAAACATAACGCGTTCAAAAGGTATTTTTATAGAATCTGCGACACCATTTACCAAGTTCTCAGCAGACTTCTCCGCCATACGCTCTAATGGCATCACTTGATCTTTGGTAAGCGAATACAAGTCTGCATAATTAGTAATCAATCCTTCTTGAAAAAGAAGCGTTACCGTTTCACTACCCATGCCTTCGATATCCATCGCCTTTCGCGAAATATAATGCTGAATACGCCCAGTAATCTGAACAGGACATCCGTAATAATTCGCGCAATAATGCTTTGCATCTCCTTCGGTGCGGACTAACTCCGTATGACATTCTGGACAATGATCTATATATTTTGTTGGTGATGAATGCTGAGGTCGTTTGTTAAAATCTACTCCTATGATTTTTGGAATTATTTCACCACCCTTTTCTACATAAACCGTATCACCTTCTCTAATATCAAATTTTGCTATTTGATCAGCATTATGCAGAGAAGCTCTTTTAACTGTTGTTCCTGCCAATAAAACCGGTTCTAAGTTTGCCACAGGTGTTATAGCACCCGTTCGACCAACTTGATATGTTATTTCATTTAAAACAGTAGAGACTTGCTCTGCTTTAAATTTATAGGCCATGGCCCAACGTGGTGATTTAGACGTATGACCAAGCTCCTCTTGTTGCTGTAAATTATTTACTTTAATAACTACACCGTCAGTTTCGTATGGAAGGTCGTGACGACGCACATCCCATTCCTCAACAAAAGTCATAACTTCGTCTGTAGTTTTACATAGTTTTGCTACTGTTGGCACTTTAAATCCCCAATCACGTGCTTTTTGAAGCATCTGCCATTGCGATGTAATTCCGGTGTTTTGACCTACTATTCCATATAGCAAACAATCTAGTGGACGTTTTGCAACAGCCGCACTATCTTGTAGTTTCAAACTACCAGAAGCAGTATTTCTTGGATTCATATAAGGTTCCTCTCCATTCTCAATACGCTCGGCATTCATTTTCGCAAAGCCCTCAAAAGGCAATACAATTTCTCCACGAATATCGAATTTCGAAGGGTAATCTCCTTTTAGTTGCAAAGGCACCGAATTAATGGTTTTGATATTCGTGGTTACATTATCCCCTTGATATCCGTCACCTCGAGTAACTGCTTTTATCAACTTTCCGTCTTCGTAGGTAAGATTAATAGAAGCACCATCATACTTTAGTTCGCAGGTAAATTCAACTTCTACATCACCTAAACCTTTCTGAATACGTTTTTCCCAATCTTGTAAATCTTCTTTAGAATAAGAATTATCCAAAGAATACATACGTTGGTTATGCGCTACTGTTTCGAAGTTCTTTGTGACCATACCTCCTACTCTCAATGTTGGAGAACTTTCATCGTAAAACAATGGAAACTCAGCTTCTAACTTTTGTAGCTCCTTCAATTTCATATCAAAATCATAATCTGAAATTGTTGGATTATCTAAAACATAATAATTGTGGTTATGTTCACGTAGTTCATTTCTTAAAGATTCTATTTGTTGCTCGGCACTCATATAATTAAATTGTAATATTTAAACCTGTCCTTTTTTTATCCATTTCGGTACGGGTAGCGGATGGTAATTCTCCATTTGAATTAATAATCCATCAACCGATTCATCTACCAAAATCATATCATAATTCTCTTTTTTTACAAAACCTTGATCTACCATTTTAGCAAGCATGGTCATTAATTCTGAATAAAAACCATTCGTATTTAGAATACCAATAGGATATTGATGCAGTCCCAATTGTCCCCATGTGAGCATTTCAAAGAATTCTTCTAAAGTACCAAAGCCTCCTGGCAGCATAATAATGCCATCAGAAATGTCATGCATTTTCAGCTTACGCTGATGCATATCTTTGGTGACAATAAGCTCTGTTAAACCTGTATGCACTACTTCTTTTATCTTTAAAAAGTCAGGAATCACACCAATCACTTTTCCTTTAGCCTCAAGAGTGCCATTGGCAACAGCTCCCATCACGCCGATTTTAGCGCCACCATATACAAGTGTTATTTTTTGCTCTGCTAAAGTTTTACCTAACAAATAACCTTGCGCAACATAAGCTGAACTAATTCCTTCACTACTACCACAAAAGACTACGATACTTTTCATAATTA
This sequence comes from uncultured Flavobacteriaceae bacterium, assembly GCA_938009735.1. Lineage (GTDB taxonomy): Bacteria > Bacteroidota > Bacteroidia > Flavobacteriales > Flavobacteriaceae > Maribacter_C. Next base: position 6,385 of record CALLIG010000080.1, on the reverse strand, counting down.
TTTAGTTTGGTCCTTTACGGCGGTTCCAGTAATCTTCACTTTCCCTCCAAAAGGTAATGCTTGGGCTTGATATATTGTTCGCGCTGGTCTCTTTCCTTCTGGAAAAAGATTCATGAAAATTGTATTCACTTCCGAGACATCTTCTAAATTATCAAAAGCAATGTCAATAAAAACTACATCGTCTTTATCAAATTCGGAATTCATAAGAGCTGCAAAGAAATTAGCAAAAGCAAGAGTAGTCTCTTCTTGAATAGTACCTTTTTTGTAATTACCTACCTCATCAACAGCTAACTGTCCACTTACAAAGCACATATTATTCACCACAACCGCATGGCTAATAGGGTTACTCCATTTGGGTAAGCCTTCACCTTCAACAATATATTTTTTAGCTACCATTTATAATTTCCCTTTTAACATGCGATCATTACCAAACATATCTTTTCGGAGTTCAATTTCTGAAAATTTATTAGCTTTAAGAAGCTGTTCGGTTTCTTTTCCTAAATATTGATTGACTTCAAAGAAAAGATAACCACCTTTTATCAATTGGTTTGAAGCGATACTTGTTATTCTTCTATAAAACACTAAAGGATCTTGGTTTGAAACAAACAAAGCCTGAGAAGGTTCATAATCTAAAACATTCGCATGCATTTCCTTCTTTTCTAATTCCCTGACATATGGTGGATTAGAAACTATAATGTCAAATTCCTTATCAAGTTTATCCTCTAAAATATTCTTTTCTAAAAATATGATTTCAACGTCATTCAATACTGCATTTTCATTGGCAATTTTTAAGGCATCCGCTGAAATATCTAAAGCGTAAATCTTAGCATTATTAAGATGTTTTGCTAATGAAATAGCAATACAGCCACTCCCAGTACCGATATCTAAAATCCTTAATCCTTTTGTGTTTTGTTCCTCTGACTCCAAACCATGTACTTCTTCAATAATCCAACGTACTAATTCTTCAGTTTCTGGTCTAGGAATTAAAACATCCTTAGTAACTTTAAAATCCATTTCCATGAAATGAGAGGTGCCAATAATATGTTGAATAGGCTCTTTTAATTTCAATCTACTCAAAGCACCAAACAGAGGAGTTTCATTTTCTTTAGAGACAATCAAATCTGGTTGTAACGCCAAAGCAAACCGTTCTAAATTTAAATAATGTTCAATAAGTATGGAGAAAAAACTGTTTACTTCTTCCTTCGGATATAAGGGATCTAGTTCTGTATGAAAAATGTTTTTTACTTCTCTTAAAAGCATATAAAACTATAGTTATTAAAATCCTATTTTTGCGGAGTGAATATACACTAATTCCACCTCTTTTATTTATGCAGAAAATTATTTTACTTCTAGTAATTATGTTTTTAACTGTCAGTTGTAAACTGTCGGAAAAGCCAGAATTTATTAGAATCAATACGGTTGACGTAGTTCATGCTGATTTTAAGACCGTGCAGCTAAATGCGGATGCTGTTTTCATGAATAGTAATCACCTTGGGGGGACATTAAAAACAGACAATATAGATGTTTTTATTGATGAGCATTTGGTGGCAAAAGTATCCTCTGAAGAATTCAAAGTTCCGTCACAAGACGAATTTATAGTGCCGCTATTGGTAAATTTTGATACATCAAAACTTATTGAAGGAAAAAACAACGACCTTTTAGGTTCGTTATTAAAGCAGTTTTTGAACAAAAATGTAATAGTTAGAATTAAAGGAGAGCTTACTTATGAAGTCGTTGGTTTCAGCGCCTCATACCCAATAGATCATATCGAAGAGATTCAAATAAAATAATTTGACCGAAGATTATTCTTTTATGGCAAGGGCCATTCAATTGGCCAAAAGCGGACTGGGTGCAACCTACCCTAACCCTATGGTCGGTTGCGTTATTGTTCTTCAAGGAAAAATTATAGGAGAAGGTTTTACGAGCCCCTACGGAGGACCACATGCAGAAGTGAATGCAATTGCCTCAGTAAAAGATAAATCACAATTAAAATTCGCAACACTCTATGTCACTTTAGAACCCTGTTCGCATTTTGGAAAAACCCCACCTTGTGCAGATTTGATTATTCAACATAATATTCCAAAAGTGGTTATCGGCCTTTTAGATCCGCACGAAAAAGTTGCTGGCAAAGGAATTATACGATTAAAAGATTCGGGCTGTGAGACTTTCCTCGGCGTTTTAGAAGAAGAATGTAGAGAGCACCATAAACGTTTTTTAACCTTTCATAAGAAAAAGCGACCTTATATTATTTTAAAATGGGCAGAAACTCAAGATGGATTTATTGCACCAGATAAAGAAGAAAGAAAATCAAACCCAGAACCCTTTTGGATTACAAATAAAACTTCTAGACAATTGGTTCATCAATGGCGAGCAGAAGAACAAGCAATTCTAGTCGGCACGAATACAGTCATTGAAGATAATCCAAGATTAGACGTACGACAATGGAAAGGAAAAAATCCGTTACGCATACTATTAGATAAAAGCTTAAGGATTGACAAAGAAGCCCACATGTTTGATGGTAGTGCTCCTACCCTAGTCCTAACTGAAAATGCAGATACGACTGAATATCAAGAGAGAATAGAATACGAGGTTATTGATTTCTCGAAACCTTTAGCTAAACAAATTTGTAATGTATTATTTAAACAAAATATCACTAGCCTCATCGTAGAAGGAGGCGCTCAAACTTTGCGAAATTTTATTGCTGAAAATTTATGGGATGAAGTTCGTGTCTTTACCGGTGCCACTTATTTTCATAAGGGAATCAAAGCCCCAGAATTTAATGGAAAATTGATTTCTAATAGAACAATCCAAACAGACCAATTAAATAGCTTTAAGCCATGATAAAAAATATCATATTCGATTTCGGCGACATATTCATCAACCTTGATAAAGAAATTATCTACCGTGAGATTGAAAAGTTTGGAGGGGCAAAAGAAGTAAGTCCTGAAATAATGGAATTAAACATGAGCTATGAAGTTGGCGCTATCAGTTCAGAAAAATTCGTAAACGATTTGGCCTTGGTTTACCCCAAAGCTTCTAAAGAAGATATCATTAGAATTTGGAATGGAATGCTACTTGATTTTCCTGATGAACGTTTGGAGTTCATTACCAATTTAGCCAAAGAAAATAAATACCGCCTTTTTCTTTTAAGTAATACTAATGAATTACATATAGATCATGTAAGTGCATCAATGGGTTCTAAATTTGATGATTTTAGAAATTGCTTTGAGCAATTCTATTTATCACATGAGATTCACCTTAGAAAACCGAATGCTGAAATCTATAATTATGTTTTGAATCAAAACGGATTAGAGGCTGAAGAAACCTTTTTTATTGATGATACTAAAGAAAACACAGACGCCGCAGAAAAATTAGGTATTCATTGTTGGAATCTTCAAGTAGGCAAAGAAGACATTATAGATTTAAAAACTAAATTATAAGATGTTAGATTTAGCTTTTAGTGTACTATTTTCAAGTTTAATCTTTGTTATTTTTAAACTCTTCTCTAAATATAAGGTAGAAACGCTATATGCTATAATTACCAACTATTTTGTTGCCGCTATTGTTGGTCTTCTTTTTTATAATGGCGATGTAGACTTGGTCGAAATTCCTGAAAAATCTTGGTTTTGGGGAACATTTGCCTTGGGCCTACTCTTTATACTCGTCTTTAATTTAATGGCTGCTACAGCTCAGAAACTTGGTGTTTCAGTTGCCTCGGTAGCAACTAAAATGTCTTTAGTCCTTCCGGTTTTGTTTGGTGTCTTTATGTATAAAGAGGAACTAGGGCCCATAAAAATATTAGGAATAGTCTTGGCTTTGGCTGCCGTATACTTCGCATCATTAAAAGATAAATCTGATAGCTTTAAAATTAGATCTCTCTTATTACCGATACTCGTTTTCATAGGCTCAGGAACTATTGATGTTAGCCTTGGTTATTTTCAAAAAGAACTTATTGCTTCTGTAGAGTTGCCCCTTTTTTCGTCTACAGTATTTGCCTCAGCAGGTTTTATAGGCGTTCTGTTTATTTTAGTTAGTTCATATAAACACCCTATAAAGATTAATTTTCGAAATATTATCGGGGGAATAGTTTTAGGCGTACCTAATTATTTCTCTATTTATTTTTTACTCAGAGCACTTCAAAACGAATCTTTAAATAGTGCTTCAGTCTTTACACTTAATAATGTTGCCATAGTGATGTTATCAACCTTGCTAGGTATTCTTATTTTTAAAGAAAAAATCAGCATGAAGAATTGGGGGGGAATAGCACTTGCCATAATCAGTATTATTCTTGTAGCTCTTTTTTAATGGATATTGCATCTGATACATATAGAACAGCTTCAAAGCCATCTGAGGAAATACTTTTTAAAGAAAAAAAGAGTAAATTTTTTGGGTATGTTTTTCCTATTCAATCAGAAGACGATGTAAAACCATTAATTGCGGAAATAAAAAAAGAACATCATACCGCAGGCCATGTTTGCTATGCTTGGCAGTTGGGCGTGGATACAATTAGGTATCGTGCTAATGACGATGGTGAACCAAACAATTCCGCAGGCCTACCTATTTATGGACAAATTCAAGCTTTTGATGTCACAAATGTACTTGTTGCTGTTGCTAGAATTTTTGGAGGAACAAAATTAGGTGTTGGTGGACTTATTTCTGCGTATCGAAATTCCGCTAAAATGGCCTTGGAAAATGCTGACGTTATTGAAAAAATAATGCAGCAGCAGTTTCAGCTTTCTTTTGATTATCCAGCAATGGATAAAGTTATGCGTATCATCAAGCAACAAAAACTACAAATCATTTCACAACAAATGGAAATGGATTGCAAACTTATTATCTCTATACGCAAAGGTCAAATTACAACTATTAAGAATATTTTTGAAGCCATACATACGGTTTCAATTTCTGAGAGCGGTAATTAATGTATTTGTAATTATCGTGTTATATATAGCCATCCTGTCCTAGCTTTTGATCCATCACCCAAATCAAGAAGGTAATAATATGTACCTACAGGTAACTTCTCTCCTCGTTCATGAGTAGATCTACCATATGATGTACCATCCCATGTATTGTCATATTGCTCTTTTTCAAATACCTTAATACCCCATCTATTATAAACCTGTATTCTGTTATCAGTATAATTTTCGATACAAGAAATATATAGGAAGTCATGAGCGCCATCACCATTTGGTGATATTACATTGTAAATATTCAATGCGCATATAGGTTCATTAATTTCTACTTCAACACTTGCCTCATCATTAGAAGGGTCCCTATCGACTTGGTCTACATCAGTCATTGTAACAACATTCACATAATCAGTACCTTCTACCACCAAGACTCTAATACTTAATTCTGCTACTTCATTTGGACTTAAGGTGGTAATATTCCATAACCCAGTTACTTCATCATAAACACCATTGGTGCTTGAATGTTCAATGTATTCAAAACCATTTGTTAACATTTCAGAAATAATAATATTACTACCTAAAATTAAGCCATCATTACTAGCTGTTATGCTAAAGATTACTTCGTCACCAATATCTACAATATTTTCATCTACTGTTTTCGTTAGCGCGATATCAAGAGTGTTAGGTAATTCTGTTAAAGTACATTCGGTACAGCTTGGGTCAACGGTACATGTAGCGCAAGGTGTTGGATCAGTAGAAGTATCGGTTACGGTTCTTCCCTCAGGGTCTTCTCCAATAACCGTTGCAAGATTACTCACCTGCCCATTATCAATATCATCTTGGATAACATTATATGATGCAATATATGTCCATACTTCTGAGATATCCAATTGACCATCTCCATCAGTATCGCCTGAATCGGGCCCAGGTATACTGCCTCCTAATAAAGGATCATTAACGTCAATGTTCGAAAGAGCCAAGTTGCGCGTATTAGTTACTATAAATGTATATGTTATTACATCTCCAATATTGATAATTCCATCAGAATTTGAATCAATATAAACACCATCTTTTGTGATTTCAATTCCTCGAATACCAACTTCAGCGGTCGCTTCATCATTGGATGGATCAATATCGTTTTGATCTACACCAATTAATCGTGCAACGTTTAAATAGTCTGTTCCTTCAACAACCAATACTCTTATCAAGAGTTCAGCTGATTGTCCACTATTTAAAATATTTATATCCCATATTCCGGTTGTTTCCAAATACGTGCCAGTTGTTGTTACATGTTCTATGTACTCGAAACCATTAGGAAGCATTTCAGATATAGTGATGTTGCTTGCTGATATAGATCCGTTGTTTGTTGCTGTTATGCTAAAATATACTTCATCTCCGATCTCAGCGGTATTTATATCCACAGCCTTTGCTAGAGAAATATCAAGAGTATTTGGTAATTCAGTCAATGTACAATC
>CALLIG010000079.1 GCA_938009735.1 uncultured Flavobacteriaceae bacterium | reverse complement strand
AAGTGAGGTTAACCTTGTTAATTACGGGGGTTTGAAAATAAAAAAGGCAGAGCAATGCTCCGCCTTTTTTCCCCAAATCTTACCATGAACTTAACCTACTTATGCTATGGTTCTCCAAAAATATATCATTTTGAGCCTTCTTGAAAAGGTTTTGGACGAACACCTCTTAACTAGGTTAAAATACATTCGATGTAATATTGACCTATAATTTTTGAAGGAATAAGATTAATTTCCTACAAAATATATCTGTTTAGAATTTATCTGAATTATGAACTTACTCCAAACATTAGGAATGTTTGTACAAATTAAGACAGAGTTCTGTTTTATTAATTTGAAGAATGTTCTTTTTTAATTTGAGAATAGTATAAGACATTCTCAGAAGGAATAAACAATGTGTCATTCTGAATTTGTAGTAAAATTATTTAAAAATAAAAAGGCGGAGCAATGCTCCGCCTTTTCCCCAAATCTTACCATGAACTTAACCTACTTATGCTATGGTTCTCCAAAGGTATATTGAACAAGGCTAGCTTCGAAACTTCTTTGTTGAAGTTCGTATAATTCGGTTAAAGTGTAGTTTTAAAATAATTATGAAAAATTCGTATGAATTCAATTTGTTTGAAATAGGGAGAATTTTAAAAGGCAATACAATTTTGAGTTTGGGACTAGTATAAGAAAATCAGAAAGTTTATTCCAATAAAAAAGGTGGAGAAGTCTCCACCTTTTTTGCCCCAAATCTTACCATGAACTTAACCTACTTATGCTATGGCGAATCTAAAATAGTTGGTAGCCTTCCACAGCTACTAAAAACCCGCTGAACGACAAAATTTATCGACAAACGACATGATTTTGTGTATTTCGTCGATAAAACAACTAATATGCTCTTTCATTTTTACCCTCATAGAAGTTTATGAAAGCCTTATTTACAACTCGATTACCACCTGCAGTTGGGTAATTTCCGGTGAAATACCAGTCTCCTAAATTCTTAGGACAAGCGATATGTAAATTTTCTATAGTTTGATATATAATTTCAACTTCAGCATTAATATTTCCATTGCTTAGAATCTCACCACTTTTCTTTGAAATTTCATCAGGTGTAAATGGCGCATAAAATTCTTGAACATAGTTAACAACATCAATATCTTTAGAATTGACCTGCGTAAGACATTTTTTATAAATGCCTTCTACGATATGCATGGTGTCATTATCTTTATGCAACGCCAAGGCAGCTCTAAACGCTATAAAATCTTCAAGCTTGGCCATATCTATACCATAGCAATCAGGATAGCGAATTTGAGGTGCAGATGAAACCACCACTATTTTCTTAGGTGATAAACGATCGAGAATTCGAAGAATGCTTTTTTGTAGCGTTGTTCCTCGTACAATACTATCATCAATTATCACAAGGTTGTCGCCTTTGTCAACAGATCCATAAGAGATATCATAAACGTGAGCTACTAGATCGTCTCTGCTGCTATCTTGTGTTATAAATGTTCTTAATTTGGCATCTTTAATTGCTACTTTTTCTATTCTTGGTCTAACATCTAAAATTTCATGAAGCTCTTCACTTGTAATTTTTGAACCTATCGAAAGTATCTGTTCTTCTTTCTTTTTGTTTAAATAGTTCTGTGCCTCTTTAACCATTCCGAAGAAAGAAGTCTCTGCGGTATTAGGTATATAAGAGAAAACAGTTTTCTTTAGGTTATGATCAATCGCTGTTAAAATCTTAGGAAAAATAAGCTTTCCAAGTTCTTTACGCTCCTGATAAATTTCTTTATCGCTTCCGCGGGAAAAATAAATACGCTCAAAAGAACAAGCTTTTCGCTCAGTAGGTTCAAGTACTTGTTTTAAAGAAGTGCTACCATCTTTTTTAATGATAAAGGCATGACCAGGGTCAAGTTCATGAACATCATCATAAGAAACATTAAAAACCGTTTGAATTGCAGGTCTTTCAGAAGCTACTACGGCAACTTCATCATCTTGATAATAATAAGCTGGGCGAATACCGGCAGGGTCTCTTAAAACAAAAGCATCACCATGACCTAACAAACCAGCCATTGCATAACCTCCATCAAAATTCTTTGCCGCTCTTCTTAAAATTTTAGTGATTTTTAAGCGCTCCGCAATTAGAGGGGAAGCTTCCTGCTTATTAAATCCTTCTTTTTTGATCTGCTTGTACAACTTCGCAACAGCATCATCTAAAAAATGACCAATCTTTTCCATGACAGTAACAGTATCTGCCATTTCTTTGGGGTGTTGTCCCAATTGTACCAGGTTGTCAAAAAGCTCATGAACATTAGTCATATTAAAGTTACCTGCCATTATCAGGTTTCTGTGCATCCAATTGTTTTGACGTAAAAACGGGTGTACACTCTCAATACTATTCTTTCCAAAGGTGCCATAACGAACATGGCCTAATAGTAATTCTCCTATGTATGGAATATGCTTTTTCTGCAAAGCAACATTATCTACATAATCAGGATTTTCTTGTAATTCCGAATTGATGCGATCGTTTATTTGAGCAAAAATATCTTGAATAGGCTGTTGTTCATTTGAACGGACTCTACTCATATAGCGTTCGCCAGCATTCATATCTAACTTAATACTAGCGAAACCCGCCCCGTCTTGACCACGGTTATGTTGTTTCTCCATCATTAAGTACATTTTGTTAACTCCGTAGAATGCAGTACCATACTTTTCTTTATAGTACTCCAATGGTTTTAACAATCGTATTACAGATATACCACACTCATGTTTAATCGCGTCACTCATTAGTTATATACATTAAAAAAGCCCCGAATGTCAGGGCGTGTTTTTATTTTAGTTCGATCTCGTATTGCGTTAGCGCTTTGAATTGATGTAAGCGCTTATTGACTTCGTCTCTCTGTAAATTTACCATTCGTTCTGTGCCAAAACGTTCCACCGAGAACGATGCTAAATTTGAGCCATGAATCACAGCCTTTTTCATATTTTCAAATGTAATATTGTCTGTTGCTGCTAAGTAACCAGCAAACCCCCCAGCAAATGTATCTCCTGCTCCGGTTGGATCAAAAACTTCTTCAAGTGGTAAGGCAGGTGCAAAGAAAATATTCTCGTTATGAAATAATAAAGCGCCGTGTTCTCCTTTTTTAATAACTACAAATTTAGGTCCCATAGTTTGAATCTTAGCCGCAGCTTTCACCAAAGAATATTCGTTGGTTAATTGCCTAGCTTCTTCGTCATTTATGGTAAGTACATCTATATGTTTGATAACTTCAAGTAAATCATCCAAAGCATTATCCATCCAAAAATTCATAGTATCCAATACTATTAGTTTTGGTCGTGTTGTCATTTGATTAATTACACTCATTTGAACCATCGGGTGAAGGTTTCCGAGCATTACCACATCAGCATCAGTAAAATTTGCAGGAACCACAGGGTTGAAATCAGCTAAGGTGTTTAAATCAGTAATTAAGGTATCTCTTGAATTCAGATCATTATGATATTTTCCTTTCCAATAAAAGGTCTTACCTCCTTTTACAATTTCTAAACCTGAAAGGTCAATGTTTTTATTGCTTAATAGATCTAAATATTCTTGAGGTAAATCATCACCTACTATAGATACAATGCCAGACTCAACATTAAATTGAGAAGCTGCAAGGCCAATGAAAGTAGCCGCTCCACCTAAAATTTTATCGGTTTTTCCGAAAGGAGTTTCAATCTCATCAAAAGCTACTGTGCCAACTATTAAAAGCTTACCCATAAAAAGTTCAAAATTTAAGCTGCAAAGATAGGGTTTTGTATAGCTAATTTACTGAGCTGTTTATATCAAATAATAAAATTAGTTGAACATGAGAATTTTATAGTTGAATGGTGTTATTTTCTTCCGAAATCAGCAGGAATTTCCCCCCAGGCTTTCGTTTCCCACTTTACTATAGGTGTGTTATAAGAATTGTTTTTCAACCAAAGTATTGCTCGTCTAATTAAATCAAAGACTGCTTTGTTCTTGGCAGTTTCTGGAAGTTTAGTGTTACACGTTTTTTTACGAACCCAACTCATAGCTGTTCGAGAATCGGTATAAATAATACGGTCGCTATTATTTTCTTTTAAAAAGGCTAAGCCATGAACAAGCGCTAAAAATTCACCGATGTTGTTTGTGCCTTGCTTAAACGGACCTTGATGAAAAAGTTTCTTTTGGGTTTTTGTATCAACTCCTTGGTATTCCATTATACCTGGATTACCACTTGATGCAGCATCTACCGATATAGAATGATAATTAGGCTTTCCAATTTTAAGCAGTTGTTCTTGGGTAAGTGACGTTTCTCCTTTTTTCTTGCCTTTAAAGTCTTCATAGCTTCCGTTGTAAGCTTTTTTGGCAATTTCGAAAGTAGCGAATGATTTGTATTCTGCACCTTTGTAGCCATCTATGGCAGCTTTACAATCCTTCCAGGTATCATAAATACCAGGTCGTTTGCCTTTCCATACGGTATAGAATTTTGCCTTTTTAGCCATTACAAGAGTAGTTTCTCAATCACTTTCGGAAAAAATTCATACTCAAGCTGATGTACTTTATTTGCAATATCGGCAACACTATCACTAGGTGCAATTGCAGTTTTTGCTTGATGAATTATGGCCCCTTCATCATAATTCTTATTTACATAGTGAATGGTAATTCCGGTTTCTAATTCTGAATTATCCTTTACTGCCTGATGTACATGGTTTCCGTACATGCCTTTGCCGCCATACTTTGGAAGCAATGCGGGATGTATATTAACAATCTTATTTGGATAGTTTTGAATCAAATTTTCGGGTATTTTCCATAGAAAACCAGCAAGAATTATCAAGTCAGGTTGTAGGCTTTTTAAGATATTAAGTACACAATCACTTTTTTGAAAAGCATTTTTATTGAAATACAATCCATTAATATTCAGTCGATTACATCGATCTAAAACTTTGGCATCCCTTTTGTTAGTTAGTACACCGGCTATAGTAACGTTAGGCCGGTCATTAAAATGTTGTACAATATTTTCAACATTAGATCCAGATCCAGAGGCAAAAAGAACAAGTCGTTTGGTTTTCAAAGAAGTGGATTTAGTTAAGTTGCATATTGCAATTTATATTATGGCCTTATAAAGAATAATGAACACCGATTAAAGAAACATAGAAAGCACACATATTTACTATCAAAGTCTATTTTCAATCATCTCCATTTTCCATTCCTTTTTACGTTGCCGAAGAAGAATTATTTAGAGCTAAATTAGCACTCTTGTGTTTAATTTTCCTAAATTACAAGACATTTTAACGACAAAAGGCGTTATTAATCTAAAGTTTTTTATTTTTGCCATCAATTTAAATTTTTAAAACAAATATTATTATGTCAGACATTGCATCAAGAGTTAAAGCTATCATCGTTGATAAACTAGGAGTTGATGAAAACGAAGTTGTTACTGAAGCTAGCTTTACTAACGACCTAGGAGCAGACTCATTGGATACCGTTGAGTTGATCATGGAGTTCGAAAAAGAATTCGATATCCAGATTCCAGACGATCAAGCTGAGAACATCGCAACAGTTGGCCAGGCCATAAGTTATATAGAAGAAGCGAAGTAATCTTAAATGATTTCTTGAACAAGATTTGAAATTATCCATGCGGTAACCATGTCGCATGGATAATTTTTTTTAATTTGCTTTCAAAGCACACAAAATTTGGTTCAATGCAGATAAAGAGAGTTGTAGTTACTGGTTTAGGTGCTTTAACACCAATTGGTAACAACATTAAAGAATATTGGAACGGACTTATAGCTGGCAAGAGTGGTGCAGCTCCCGTAACGTATTACGATACTGAAAAATTTAAGGTCAAGTTCGCCTGCGAGTTAAAGAACTACAACCCTGAAGACTTTTTTGATAGAAAACAAGCTCGTAAACTTGATAAGTTTGCACAGTATGCTATGGTTGCTTCTGATGAAGCTATCATAGATTCAGGCTTAGATTTAGAAGCTATCGACAAGTTTAGAGTTGGGGTTATTTGGGGTGCTGGTATTGGCGGTCTAGAAACTTTTCAAAATGAAGTTTTGAATTTTGCTGCTGGTGATGGTACACCTCGGTTTAATCCATTCTTTATTCCAAAAATGATAGCAGATATTGCTCCTGGTAATATTTCTATCAAGCATGGTTTTATGGGTCCTAACTATACAACAGTTTCCGCTTGTGCATCAGCAGCAAATGCTATGATTGATGCATTAAATAATATTCGCTTAGGATATTGTGACGTTGTAGTTACCGGAGGTAGTGAAGCTGCCGTAACTATTGCAGGAATGGGTGGTTTTGGAGCTATGCATGCACTTTCAACAAGAAATGATACCCCAGAAACAGCATCAAGACCTTTTGATGCAACTCGTGACGGATTTGTTTTAGGAGAAGGAGCAGGAGCTTTGATTTTAGAAGAATACGAACACGCAAAAGCGCGTGGCGCAAAAATATATGCTGAAGTAGTTGGTGGTGGATTATCAAGTGATGCTTATCATATGACTGCCCCGCACCCTGATGGAATAGGAGTTGTTCAAGTAATGAAAAACTGTCTAAGAGATGCTGGTTTGAAACCAGAAGATGTAGATGCTATTAATACTCACGGTACTTCAACGCCTTTAGGTGATGTTGCCGAATTAAAAGCAATCTCTGAAGTATTTGGTGAACATGCACCAAACATAAATATTAACTCTACTAAATCAATGACAGGGCACTTACTTGGTGCGGCTGGTGCTATTGAAGCAATTGCTTCTATCTTGTCAATGAAATATGGTATTGTGCCACCAACAATAAACCATACTACTGTAGATGAAAATATTGACCCAAAATTAAACCTAACATTGAATAAGGCTCAAAAACGAGAAGTTAATGTTGCATTGAGTAATACATTTGGTTTTGGCGGGCATAATGCCTGTGTGGTCTTCAAAAAAATCAGCGAATAAAAAATGAACTTCCCATCTAATTTATTCAATTCCCATTCTAAAGAAGATGGGAATTTTTTTTTGGGAATAACAGAGATACTTGGTTTCAAACCAAAAAAGCTCAAAATATATAAGAAAGCGTTTTTACATCGATCGGCGAATAAAAAAGACAAAGAGGGTAACCCAATGAATTACGAGCGCTTAGAATTTTTAGGCGATTCTATGCTTGGCACTATTATTTCAAAACATATATATGATGAAGTGCCTTTAGGTGATGAAGGGTATCTTACTAAGATGAGGTCTAAGGTTGTAAGTCGAGAGCATCTCAATGAACTCGGAAAAGATTTAAACCTAATTAAATATGTAGAAAGTAGAATTCCGAAAACACATTTCGGAGATAACATTCATGGTAATGTTTTTGAAGCCTTAGTAGGTGCTATCTATTTAGATAGAGGGTATAACTACTGTGAAAAATTTATAAATAAGAGGGTGATAGGTCCTTATGTTGACATTGAACAACTTGAAGGTAGGGTAATTAGTTACAAAAGCCTTGTTATTGAATGGTGTCAGAAACAAAAGAAAACCTTCAATTACAATGTGTATGAAGACACAGGAAATGATAGTCTAAAACATTTTGCTGTAAAGTTGTCTATTGGCAATATTGTAGTTGCAAAAGCTCGTGCAACTTCTAAAAAAAAGGCAGAAGAACGCGCCTCTAAAAGAGCTTATTTTGCACTACAAGACAAAATGCAAAAATCCTAATTTTAAATTAAGGTTACTATACCGTTATAGTTTGTTATAAAATGGTATTCTGCAAGGTGACCCTAGGCTATTTTCGTTTTTAGTTTTATATTTGAAGTTCGCACTTACATGATGGCAGTACATAAAATCACAGATGATTTTTATGAAGACACTTTTACACTTCTGGCTTTGCACAGTAGTATGGAAGATTATGCGATTGTTTATGCACTTAATTTATGTTTGAAATCAAGATTTAAAAGGTCATCGCAAGATTTAGATATATCAGACCAAATCTCATTTCCGATTTTCGAATGGAAAGATGACAGCAATGATAGTTATTGGACACTAATTACCAACTATAGTGTTCAAGAAGATAATTTGGTTAGAAGCGGTCTTTTTGAAAATGAGCCTTCATATACCACCCATCATTTAGTGCCAGAGCATAAAGATGCAGACTATCTATTAAAGGTCGAACATGATGATTTTAATTTAGAAAAAGATACGGTGAAACAATTGCTAACTGTACCTAGTATAATAACCGCTTATGTTTTAGATGTAGATCAGCTAAAATCTAAGAGCAACCTAATTTTTTAAAAATGCCGAGTAATAAAAAAACAAAGATAGTAGCAACCTTAGGGCCAGCTACAAGTAAGAAAGAGGTATTGCGGAACATGATTGAAGCTGGCGTAGATGTCTTTCGTATCAATTTTTCGCATGCTGATTACGAAGATGTGAAAGAGCGTATACAAATGATTCGCGAGTTGAACGAAGAAATGCAAATTTATACTTCGATTCTTGCCGATTTACAAGGTCCGAAACTTCGAGTAGGAGTAATGGCAGGCGAAATAGTTGTTGCGCCAGGCGATGAAATCACTTTTGTTACCGGCGAACCTTTTGAAGGTACTGCTGAAAAAGTGTATATGAATTACGCGAATTTTCCGCAGGATGTAAAACCTGGTGAAAATATTTTGTTAGATGACGGAAAATTAATGTTCGAAGTAGTTTCTACGAACGGAAAGGATCAAGTAAAAGCTAAGGTAATTCAAGGTGGGCCGTTAAAATCTAAGAAGGGTGTTAACTTACCAAACACAAATATTTCTTTACCAGCACTTACCGAGAAGGATGTGAAAGATGCAATTTTTGCAATTTCTTTGGATGTAGATTGGATAGCACTTTCTTTTGTTCGATTTGCTCAAGACCTTATCGATTTAAAGAAAATCATAGACGAACATTCAGAGCATAAAATTCCGATTATTGCTAAAATCGAAAAACCGGAAGCAGTTGAGAATATTGACAAGATTGTTGCTTATTGTGATGGACTAATGGTTGCTCGTGGAGATTTAGGGGTTGAGGTTCCAGCGCAAGAAGTTCCTCTAATTCAAAAGCAATTAGTACTTCGCGCTAAGAAGGCAAGAATACCTGTAATCATTGCGACCCAAATGATGGAAACCATGATTACAAGCCTTACTCCAACAAGGGCAGAGGTAAATGATGTTGCCAATTCTGTTATGGATGGTGCTGATGCTGTTATGCTTTCGGGCGAAACTTCTGTAGGAAACTATCCAGTACAGGTGATTGAGAAAATGACTAGTATTTTGAAAAGTGTTGAAACTTCAGAATTGATTAAGGTACCACATGAGCCGCCACATATTAGAACAAACAGGTATATAACAAAATCAGTTTGCTATCACGCAGCTTTCATGGCTAATGAGATTAAAGCGAAAGCTATTTCAACCTTAACCAATAGTGGTTATACCGCTTTTCAAATTTCTGCTTGGCGACCAAGTGCACATATTTTGGTTTTTACATCAAACAGAAGAATTTTAACGCAACTTAATTTGCTTTGGGGTGTTAAGGCTTTTTTTTATGATAAATATGTCTCAACAGATGAAACGATTGAAGACGTAAACAGCATTGCATGCAAAAAAGGCTTCTTAGAGGTAGGTGACATGTTGATTAGTCTTGCTGCAATGCCGATAAAAAATAAAGGCATGGTAAATACATTAAGAGTTACAGAAATAGAATCCTGTAGTTTCGAAACAGAGTAATACATCTAAATAAAAAGATCCCGTTTATTTCTAAACGGGATCTTTTTATTTAATCACTAAGCTACTTCCTTTTCATAGGCGATGAAGTTTACCACTTCACCAGTTTTATTAAATATAGGTTCTCCTTTTATCCAACACATGTAGGTGCTGTTATCTTTTCTATAATTAAGTATTTTAACTTCAAATGGTTTTTTATTAGAAACAGCTAATCCAATAGCTTTTGAGGTTTTTTCACAGGTACCAATACCCTGAAATATTTTTGGTTTTTTGCCAACAACTTCTTCTGGCAGATAACCATTCATCTCCCTTATGTTTTGTGTAGCATGAACAATTTTTAAATGCTGATCTGTAACTACGATTATATGCTTTTTTTGGAAAAGCTCTTCATCAAAGTTTTCTAAATAAGACCATTTGTTCTTTTTCGCTAACTTTCTTAATTGATTAACATCATTGTGAGAATTACAAACTTCATGAAAAAAAGAAGCGTAAATATCCCAAGAATTTATAGGCAAAGATTTAATATTAAGAGCGTTGTAAAACTTGTTTGCCGCTGCATCATAGTTTTCGATTTCCATCATAGTTCTAATTTATTTTTAAAACTTGTTCGGAGAAAGTGAAAATCAATTCGATTTTCACTTTCATAGCAATTTTTGTCTAAAATATGAAAAGCGCTTAAAATGTTACAATTCAGGGGTGTGATTAACAGTCTTGTCTAATAGATTAGTGCTTTAAGGTCATTTAACACTTGTAAGGATGAACAAAAAAAAAGACTAAAGAGCCATTATCTTCTTAATAAACTGTTCTAGATTTTTATGAAATTTGAATTCCATGACAAAAAAATAGGTTCGTTATTTGCATTTACGGATGATATAAGAAAGAACGAAAAACAGTTTTCTGTTAACTCAGGAAACATTACAGTTTTATGGAACCGTAATAAAAATGCTATTTTGCTTGAGGTTGATGAGATGACTATAAGTCTTCTGCCAAATCAATTATTGACTACCACTTATTTGCAGCATATTTCATTTGAGAAAACGAACTTTCCTCTAACGGCTTTTTTATTCAACAGAGAATTTTATTGTATATCAGATCATGATAGTGAGGTTTCGTGTAACGGAATTTTGTTTTTTGGTACGCAAGACCTACCTATTATAACAATACCTAAAGATCAAGAGAGAAAGTTTAATACGCTATATGAAGTGTTTGAAGACGAGTTTAAGACTCCTGATAAAATACAAGGAGATATGCTTCAAATGCTTCTGAAAAGATTGATTATTATTTGCACTCGTTTAGCAAAAGAACAATTGATTGTAAAAAAACTAGATAATGAACAGATTGATGTAGTTCGAAAGTTCAATGTTTTGGTTGATACACACTATAAGAGCAAACGAAAAGTGAGTGATTATGCTGATTTGCTCTTTAAGAGCCCCAAAACCCTTTCTAATCTATTTGCCTTATACAATCAGAAATCTCCACAGCAAATTATTTTAGAACGTTTGGCTTTAGAAGCAAAACGTTTAATTCGATTTTCAAATAAACAAAATCAAGAAATCGCGTACGAATTAGGTTTTAACGACCCAGCGCATTTTAGTCGTTTTTTTAAGAAAATGACCAATTATTCGCCAACACAATACCGAGAAATAGGCCCAATTTCTGCATAAGGGAAATTTCTACAAGTCTTCGGGAAACCCTTTATAACAAATACCCTCTTTAGCGTCTCATCTTTGCCATGTAATTAAAAACATAGTAAGATGAATGCACAAATAAAATCCATTTTTAATCTAATTGAAATTTTTCGTCAAACGAAAAAATCAAGCTCTGAATCTATCAATGCAGTTTCGCATTGTGAGCAAGAACAACATCATGATTTTTATTGTGATGCGGAGAAACCATTTATATCCTTTTAAAAACGACATTCTATTCAAGCGTATCAGATTGATCGCAGCTAGGGTAAAGTCGAAAGCAATTTAATATTAATAATAATTTCCCATAAACGGGAATAGATAAAACAATTTAATTATGAGCACATTTAACGTACCAAAAAGAGAAGAAGTAAGCGAAAAGAATCAAGCGATTTTTGACAACCTAGAAAAAGCAGTTGGTTTTGTTCCGAACCTATTTGCTACTTATGCACATTCAGAGAATGCATTAGAGAACTACTTGAATTTGAGCAATGCAAAAACTTCATTAAATGCAAAGCAGAAAGAAGTAGTAAATCTTGCAGTTAGCCAAGTGAACAATTGCACCTATTGTCTTTCAGCACATACTGCAATAGGAAAAATGAATGGTTTTGACGATTCTCAAATTTTGGAACTAAGAAACGGTCAAGCGTCATTCGATTCTAAATTAGAGGCACTTGCGAGTTTGTCAAAAAACTTAACAGAGAATAGAGGAGCAGCTGACAATGCAATTGTAGAGAACTTCTTTCAAGCCGGCTGGACAAAAGAAAACTTAATTGATACTATCGTTTTGGTAGGTGATAAGACCATATCAAATTACCTACATAAAACTACAAATGTACCCATCGACTTTCCTGTTGCGCAATCTATAGAAACATTAGAAGTATAATCACAATCTAAATTAGTATAAATAAAATTTACCCTAAAAAGGGAAATAATAAAAAGATAAATATCATGAAAAAAGTAATTTTAGTAATAGCCTTAGTATTTAGTGTAGCGTTTTCAATGAATGCTCAAGATAATATGACGAAAGAAGTTGTAAATACTATTTCTTTAGAACAAACTCCTGGTGAGTTTACTCAAAAAAACATTACTGTTTCTGAAGGCACTTATGTTTTTGAAATAGCTAATAATGCTGTTGGTCACGATGTAGGTTTTGTTTTGGTCCAAAAAGGGAAAGATATTAGCAAGCCCGAGAATCATATTCAAACAGCGTATGTTACTGAAGTGGTTGCAACAGGTAAGAAGCAAACGTCAAAGCCAACAAAATTAGCTAAAGGTGAATATGTGTATTTCTGCCCTATGAACCCAACAGCTACTGACAATACATTGATTGTTGAATAATTTTGTGAAATCAGCAAATAAAAAGGCCCAAGCATAATGCTTGGGCCTTTTTATTTGTAATATAAGCTTGATTTAGTTTACATCAACTTGCTCTACTTTAGCATCGTCATTTAATTCTTCTAGCTCTTCTACAGCATCTTTAATTTCACCTTTAACGCTACAAGAAACAGCGAATAAAGAGATTGCTACTAAGGCCATCATTTTTGGTTTGTTAAGAGAAATTTTCATGGTTTAATGATTTAGGTTATTATTTTTTTCTTTATTTAAAACCATGAATAGCTTGTTTTATTGTTAATAACAGATTTATTCGATGAAATGCACTTTTGAAAATTATTGCGTAAAATGCTAATTTCAAGGCTTTTTAGAATTAAAAATCAAACTTTAATTGAACCAAGACTTCTTTTGTCTCGGTAGTCTTTTCTTTCTTTTCTGTGTTTAGGTTGGCTAATGAGATGCCTAATAACCGAACCGAA
This sequence comes from uncultured Flavobacteriaceae bacterium, assembly GCA_938009735.1. GTDB lineage: Bacteria > Bacteroidota > Bacteroidia > Flavobacteriales > Flavobacteriaceae > Maribacter_C. The sequence goes on along the minus strand of CALLIG010000079.1, from coordinate 10,039 downwards.
TTCTCCAATGTATCTTGATACAATAAATCTTTTGCGGTTTCTAAAATTAAGTGCCCGTCTGAAATAAAGTAGGGGAGTGTTTTACTTCTTGTCTGTAGTGTGAAGTCACTATACTTAATTTTTAGAGTGATTGTTTTGCCTGCTATTTTTGACTTTTTAAGTCTACGTTCTAATTCTGATGCTATTTGTTCTAAGCGTTCGAGCATAAATACTTCACTACTTAAGTTTTCACTAAAAGTACGCTCGGCGCCAACTGATTTTGGAATACGGTGCGGTTTTACTTCACTATTATGAATTCCGCGAACTACATTATAATAGTAACTACCACTCTTGCCAAATTTTTCATCTAAGAACTCAATTGATTTACTTTTTAAATCTTTGCCAGTAAAAATGCCAAAAGAGTACATTTTATCTGCAGTCACCTTGCCAACCCCATAAAATTTACGAATCTCTAGCTCTTCTAAAAACTCGTGCACTTCTTCTGGGTTTACCGTTTTTTGACCATTAGGCTTATTGTAATCGCTGGCAACTTTAGCAATAAACTTATTTATTGAAATACCAGCAGAAGCTGTTAGATTTAATTCATCATATATACGTTTTCGTATTTCTTGAGCTATTAAGGTAGCGGAAGGATTCCCTTTTTTGTTGACCGTAACGTCTAAGTAGGCTTCATCTAATGATAGGGGTTCTACCAAATCAGTATAATCATAAAAGATTTTTCTGATGGCTGTAGATATCTCTTTATAGCGATCAAATCGTACTTTAACAAAGATTAGTTCTGGGCAGTTACGTTTTGCAATAACACTACTCATGGCGCTTCTTACGCCAAATTTACGTGCCTCATAACTTGCTGCTGAAACAACTCCTCTTTCTGAACTTCCTCCTACCGCAATAGGTTTTCCTCGCAGCTCAGGATTGTCGAGCTGTTCTACTGAAGCATAGAAGGCATCCATATCTACATGAATAATCTTTCGTAATGTGGAAACCGTTTCCATATTGTAAATTTACTATAACTTGAGAAAGCGACTAATCTTCTTTATATCTAAACATTATTAATTTTGATTGAAATAGAACGAAAATTCTTAGTGAAATTCGATGCTTTTAAAAAGCAGGCAACTTCTAAATATAGAATTGTTCAAGGGTTCTTAAATACAAACCCAGAGCGAACAGTTCGTGTTCGTATCAAAGATGAATCTGCATTTTTAACAATAAAAGGGAAATCTAATACCTCTGGAACATCGCGCTTTGAATGGGAAAAAGAAATTGATGTTGCTGACGCCGAAGTACTTTTAAAGTTATGTGAGGAAGGTATTTTGGAAAAAATTAGATATGAAATCCCGTTAGGTAGACATACTTATGAGGTTGATGAATTTTTTGGAGACAATCTAGGGCTAGTGATTGCTGAAATTGAACTTAATGATGAAAATGAGGCTTTTAAAAAGCCAGATTGGCTAGGTAAAGAAGTTACTGGAGAAGTGAAATATTACAATTCACAACTAAGTCAATTAGCCTATAAAAAATGGAAACATTAAAATCTATATAGCAAATATGCCTTCTTTTTCGATTAATGGAATATTAGAAAGCACATTTTCATTGACACTATTTTTTTCAAACAAAAATCGTTTTTCATAAATTTTGTTATCTACTTATTCGGTTATGCATTTTTTTAAGCGGGAACACTTTTTTGGAGTCACTTTTAGGATTAAAAAACCCTCTTTCAATAAATTTAAGAACGTATTCTTAGCTAAGATAAATATAACGTTTTTCAGGTCTTTTTATTGCCATTTTTCCTACGGATTGGAAGCGTTCTGCCCGTAACTCCTCGCAGGGCAAATCCAGTTTTTTGCTTTGGGCAAAAAGCCTCTGTATTTTCCCTGCTCCCTCGGCCTCGGTATGTTACATAAAACGGGTTATAATACACTTTTAAGTATGGATTATCCTGTGGATGATTCATACTTAAAACAATGTTTAACTATTAATTTGATGATTGTTGTCTGTGTAAGTTATAACCTGTTTTATGTAAAATACTCCCTGCGCCCAAGCTGCCACCCCGCACACTCTCCAAGCCTCACACTTCATAGTATTAGTTTTGGTAAGATTTGGGGGGATGGTGGTTCGGGCTTTTCCCGAAGTTGGCGGATTGTTTCCGACGGGAGCGTTTTAAAAAAGAACGATTTTGCGTTGGGCGGTGCGCAGAGAATCGGTCTTTTTTTAAATGATAGGCAAGCGACGATTGAGCGTCACGACCGAGTAAGTTGTCATGACGTGCACACATCTTGAATAAGGTTTTTCGGAGTTGTTTTTGAGCGTGGGCAAGTGCGGCTATTTTACATAGTTTACATTATAACTTACTGCTTTGGTGCAGCGTGGATCTGGCGGCAGTATTATAATGCAAATTATGTAACATAGCTTGGGGCGGTTTTTGGCTAGTGCGTTGGCTACGGCTCTTTGTTTTTTTGGTGCGTGAGCAGTACGCACAAATATCTGTTTTTCACAGAATTTTTGAGTGCTGCGATTGCTGGAGCGTTGGAACACCAAAAAAGCAATGTGCCGTAATCGCTTGGCAGACAAAAATTGCATGCGCGGTGGCGAGCGGAACAAAACGGAACACAGAGGCTTTTTGCTTTTCGCAAAAAACTGGGTTCTGTTTTGTGGGGGCTTAATATCCTAAAGGTTCTTTTCTTGCGTAGCGTACTCGAAGAATGTAAATCGCTTTTTCTTCGATTAGGTAAGATATTCTATACGTATGTTTTTCGTATGCCCTTATATTTCCTTTGTTGTTTTCTTTGAGCGCATCCAGTTTATAGATTTCTGGATTTTCCATCAATACTTCAGTCGATTCGTAGATTTCGGTAATGACCTTGATAGTCGTTTCGATTGATTTGGATTCTTCCAATAATTCTAAAAACGCTTCGCTGAGTTCTGCATCTGCTCGATGCGTCCAGATTATTGTTTTCCCCATTGCTTGATACGTTCTCCCATTTGTTGGTGTGTATAGGTTTGCCCGTTTTCTATTTGCGCAATGGATTCGTCCATTTCTTTATTGTACTGCTCTATACTGATACGCTCCGATGATACATTTTTTCGGTACTGCAAAAGGTTTTTGAAGACCTCTATAAGAGTAGGGTCTTTAACTTGTTTAAGCTCCTTCTGTATCCATTTGATGTCCGCTTTTATATCCATGACATTGATGTTTATATCCATAACAAAGGTAATTTATATTTTATTGCTGTTTTCTTAAACTATTTGTGTCCTTGGTATCACAGATTGTGATACCAAGGATGTGGTCGCAGATTGCGACCACATGATTAACTTAATGGGTGGAAGTTGTCAATTACGTTTTGAAGGTTTTCGATGTCATCTTGTTTGTAGGCTTCTGTAGAACAAATATGTCGATGTCCTGCAAGTTCTTGAACTTCCCTGATATTGTATTTACGTAACCAGTTTACAATTACGCTTCCCCTAATTCCGTTGTTGTTGGTTACCTTTTGGTTATAGCTTTTCAGCTTTTTAAAAATGGGGTGCAATAGCACATTAAACTGCGATGTTTTGAGTGGGAACAATCGGTTGTTATATACTCCGATGTGCTTTTGTATAATTGGCAAGGTTTCTTCTAGGTATTCTTTTAACAGCATAATCTGCCAAGGTTTGAGCGGTATCTTTCTTGCTGCGTTCCTTCGGGTACTGGCTATATAAATCGTACCTCTTGATAAATCTACATCTTCGATATTTATGCGTAAAAAATTGTTACTCAATAATCCTTGATAGACTAATAACCCTACAATTACTTTGTTCCGTTTCGAAGCTGCTTCAAAATAGAAGTTGGTCTTTTTATGTTCGTTGGTTTCAAAACTATAATACAGGTCTTCGAGTTCGTCGGAGCTTAAAATATTCTGCAATACTTTTCTAGTACTGCCTCTGACCTTTATCCCTTCCGCAACATTATCGGCAACGACTCCTTTTTCAATCAAATGGTTCATGTAATGGCGTATGGCGGTTAGTTGGTTATTTACAGAATCAGGTGCGTTGGTTGTTTTTAACATCGCTACATATTGCAGTATCTCTTGGTACTTTATTTTATTCAATTCGATTCTTTTGGGTCTGCACCATTGTTCCAATTTTTCAATGTATTTGGTATAGCATTTTATGGTCTTTGGACTATGGCGTAACCGTTGCATATGTATCTTATAATCTTGTTCCATAATAATGATTTATTGGTCGTCGAGCTTCTCGACCAAGTGCGTATATATTTGAGTCGCCTTTAGTGAACTATGCCCTAAAAATTGTTGAATATCCTCTAGCTTTACTTCTTGCTGTAAAAGATGGGTCGCAATAGAATGGCGCAAACAATGTGGGGTAATGTGTTTTTGTTTCAGTTCTTTATTATCGGAGAGCGATAAAATATACTCCAATCTTCTGGCCATGTCTTGACCTTGCAATCGTTTTCCATATCGATTGATAAAAAAAGCTTCATTGTTTTCTGATGGATAAAGTAGTCGAGCTTCGTATCTATAATCTTCCAATATTCTACGATTGTATTTATTCAATGGAACATAGCGTTGTTTAAAGTTCTTCGCTTTTTTCACGAACAAGAGTGACCTATCGAATAGTACGTCGCCAATATCAAGATTCGTTACTTCACTACGGCGCAGACCGCAACTATACAAGCAAACCAATAATGCTTTATCTCGTAAACGAGTTCTTAAATGTTGGCTGCTATGGTTTGTAATTTCGAACAGTTCTTTGATTTCATCTTGGGTAAGCACGTCTTTTATTTCGGGGTCTTTTTCTTCGAAGCGCAGATGAATCTTAAAGGATTTCGCACCATGTTTTTTCAAGTATTCCCTAAACTTTTTGAGTGCGCCCTGGTGCTTGTTCAGATAGGCTTTACTTAGTCCGCCACTTTTTCGTTCGTTGCAACGTTCGTTCAAGTATTCGTAATAATCGGTTACGTTTTTAAGGCTAATATTTTCAATCTTATTGATGCTGCGTTGCTCCAACCAGTAAAAGAACTCCTGTAAAAAAATAGGCATATAATAAACCGTGCTTTTGCTATAGCCCAAGATATCGAGCCACTCCTTAAAATTTAGCAATAGGGCTTTATAGCTTTGGTTCTGTAGTTTTAATTTCTTCATTTTTGCCTGCGGAGGCTCTCCGCTTTTTTTGGGTCGGTTGCATTTTTGAGATTTCGTGAACCACTTGGATAAACAATTGGTTTTCAGATATGCTAATGGTTCATTTTGGGGTTTGAACCATTATGAACTACTTTGAACTTCTAGATTTTTTAAAGTGGTGTTCAATAGTATTTCTATCTGTTTGTTGGTGTCCTTGTAATCATCATAGCTGACCACTTCGTACAGATACCCTTTTCGTTTATTCCCTTTCGCTTTGCGTATTAGGTCGGCAAGCTGCAACTGTACCATATACCTTTTTTGGTTGCTCGGGTTCAATCTTAAAGTCCTTCTGATTTCAGAGTTGGTAAATGTCGATTCTCCTTTTTGTTTTAAATGTGTCTTGAGACGTTCGAAGAATTGTCTGCAAGCACCATTGAGCAAATCACTTTTTCTAAGTAGTACTTCTTGGATAAGTTCGTTGGCTTCCTGTATATCCTCGATGGTAGTTTCGATATACATTTCGCCTGTATCTTCATTTGCTTTTTGCTCGCGTTGGTATTGTTTGTAAAAGGTAATCGCTTCGATAAATTGTAAATAATGGCTGTTGGTTCTTCGTGGTTTGAACACACTTTGGGGCAACTCTAAATATTCAGCAAAAGGATTTATCACTTTTATCGGCTTCAATACCCTTTGCGCGTTGCGGAGAAGCTCCGCTGCTTCAAATTGTTCTTGCTCATTTAATTTGCCCGCACTTATTAGGCGTTGGTAATTCATTATTCTTTTGTCCTGTTCTGAACTTTCGTCGATGTAGAGTAAAAAATTTCTGTTGCTGTTATCCTCGTAAATACTTTCTTGGGTGGTACAGCCTGCAACCGATACAGGTCCTTCGACTGTTAGGTGTATGGTTTTCGTAGTTCCTTTTGCATCTTTATGGACGACCGTTTTTGTGATGCGCTTTTTCGATTGTAATTCTCGAAGTGGATAGAGTACAGATTCTGCGCCGTCCAAGTCTTCTATCAATATCAACTTGTGCTGTAGTTCGGTTCTGTTAAAATAGTAAAAGGCATTTGCAGATAATACCGTGATTTCTATTTTATCTTCTTCCGGTATCAGTTCGGCAACTTTACTTTGCAGATGCGTTTTGCCAACTCCGCTACTTCCCAAGCTGATACAATGTAATGGGTTGTTCGTTTTTCTGCTCGTAAAAATCAAGTACATCAAAAGTCTGTTGGTCGTCTCGCCGATTACTCCCGATTTCCCTATAAGCTCATTTGTACTTTCAAGGAGGTTTTTCTTTTTTAAAAATGCCTCTGCGGCTCGCAGTTCGGTTGCCGATAGTTCTTTGTAAAATGGTGCGTTTGCAGAGGCTTCTTTTTCAATGAGCAAAAAACGATAGTTCTCTAGCTCCTTAGTTAAAGTTTGTAAAGTCTGCCGTGTGATACTTGTACCGATTTCCAATCGTTCCGCAATGGTTCGTGTAAATTTCTCGACTTGGTTATCATTGTATAAATCCAACGAGTGGCGCAGTACATTATGTTGGTTGGGCTTCTGAACACTAAGTGTTATTCTTAAGCTTTCTAGCTTACTGGTTTTCAGCCCTCCGAGGATGTGGATTTCAAGCTGTTTTGTAGTGTATTCGTAATTGTTCGGGTTGCTAGTGTCGAGCTTGTTCATAAGTTTTTACTAATCGTTTTCGATTACAAACCTAGCAAATTTAACGTATTAAACAACTACTATACAACTCGTATTTTATTAACAATAGCAATATTCGCTATGTAATCTGTATTTTTGCATAGTGTTTATGCGTATTTACACGTACAAAAAGACTTTAACCCTATGGATAACTTTGGAAGTATATTGAAGAATTTGAGAACGCAAAAGGGATTTTCCCAAGAGGCTTTTGCTAAATTGATTGAGATTCACGTTTCCAATCTTTCCAAGTACGAACGTAATCTTTCGATTCCTTCTTTGGAAGTTGCCAAACGTATGGCTGAAGTCTTGGAGATTTCTCTCGATAGATTGGTGCATGGCGAGAACATTGCCCAAGATACTTTGGAAGACACCGATTTGCTGACCTTGTTCAATAAGGCACAAAAATTATCGAGTAAACAAAAGGAGACCGTAAAAGATTTTCTTTCCGCTTTCGTACTAAAGGCTGACCTTACACAAAAACTGGCGCAATAAAAAAACCACAATATTGCTATCGTGGTTATCATTCAATTCTTTATCTCTTACTCGGTACGCCACTAGTTACAAACTAGCGGGAGCGGGGGCTTATCATACACAGGATAGATACCGAACTCTATAAAAATTCGCCCTATTTCAAGGCATAAAAAAACCACCCCGTTAAAGGTGGTTTTCAATATTTACTGGAGTATATTAATTTGTAATTTTACGCATATACAAAGTTTTTTCTCCTTTAAGATTCATTAAACTGCCATCAGCATTCGTTGAAAAAAAGTATTCTGCATCATCCGGAACTGTTGAACTAAATACAGGATTTGATTTAGCTACTAAAGTTTTACCATCAATACAAAAACGCACTTTATTACACTTTATAGTCTCTACCTGCTCAACCACTTCTAAGTTGTCAAACTTAATTTCTAATTCAGAATCTATTTCTACAATTTTATAATCTTTACCAGATATTGATAATGTGTCTGTAATTCCAAAAAACATTATAGAAGAACAATCATTCATTTTATTAGTTTTCTCTTTATTTATACAACTAAGGCTAATTAGGGTCGTAATAACCACTAGTGCCAGTTGTGAGACCTTGTACTGTGCCATAACTTGGAATTTTTGTTTGTAAATCAGATAATTTCATTACTTCTGGTTTTGCGTGCCATCCGTTTTTAGAATAAACATATGTTGTACCGTTCTTACTTTTACCATAAAAAACAGCTCCGTGTTGAGTATTATTTCCACCATCAGCAAAACGTAGTACAGTTTTACCAAAACTAGCATTTGCGGACGTTGCTGGTGTATAATCAGTAGTTAAATTAGTATCAAAAGTAGTTGGCAAGGCAATACCTACGGTGTTATCTATCTTTTTTCCTTGACTACCAGCACAAGCAGAACCCCAACAATTATAATTATCCTCCGTTGTTCCTCTTGTAACTCCAGCACCTGAGCCAGAAGGTGGGGGCGTTAATCCCATCATGACATCTGTACTAAATCCACCTGTTGAATTATCGATAGATTCTGTAAACACATTATCCAACTCAACTTTATCTCCAATCTTGAGACTAAGTATACCTTTATTATCAATTGTATAGCCCTGGTCTTCTAATTGTTTTGCAGCTTCGGTATATGATATCCCTTGATAATCAGCTAATGATTGTGTACTATCTCCAGCTTCTGCAATTAAATTGCCTTCACTATCAGGAACCCATAATGCAGACCTTCCGTCTGGGTCAATAAAATTAATAGGATTATTAAGCATCGCATTATAAGGCGATACATCACTAAAATCTTCTGCTAATGGGTCAAGGTTCATCCACCTACCGATAGCAGAGTCATAGTTCCTAGCCCCAAAGTCCAGCCATTCTAGCCCAACTTCATCCTGTTCTTCTTTTCCGCCAAAACCATACTTATGATTTCGGTTTGCACTTTGAACATTATTATACCCTTTATGTTTGAGTCCAAAAGGATAATAGTTGTTTTCCTCCTGTATCTCTAAATCAACAGTCGAAGCTGTACCTACATTTTTATAAGATAATCGGATATTTCCGAGGTGGTCGGTGTACTGATAAATGTAATCATAACCCTGACTTAGATTGTCTGGGTTCTTGGGTTCAACATAACCTTCAGGGGTACTGAAGAACTGTAAAGTACCGTTCTCATAGATATAGTTACCCGCATAATAGGTCACAAAAAACTCATTGTTTAGTGCAAACAGTTCTTCTTGAAGCATTTCTATTTTAGCATAAGATTTTGCTTCTACTACACCAATCGCATGTCGCATTGTTGAAGTTTTTCTTTCTTCATCATATCCTTTCGACACAATTAAGACCATATCGATTTGTGTTGTTCTGTTATTTAAAACATATGTATTCCATTCTTTCGAGAGAAACTCTTCGTTCCATTCATGAACAATAGCCACATGAACATCTTTAGCTATGGGTATTTCAATATCTTTTTTCACAACGATATATTATAGGGCTCCTTTGAATTGCTCTAAAAATCGAACATCATTTTCACTAAGTAAACGAATGTCAGTTATTTGATACAATAGCATTGCAATTCGATCAATTCCTACACCAAAAGCAAAGCCTGAATATTCTTCAGAATCGATACCACAATTGTTGAGAACATTTGGGTCTACCATACCGCAACCGCCGATCTCTAACCAACCGGTTCCTTTGGTAATTCTGTAATCTGCTTCTGTTTCTAGTCCCCAATACACATCAACTTCTGCACTTGGCTCAGTAAAAGGAAAGTAAGACGGGCGAAAACGAATCTTCGATTTACCAAAAAGCTCGGTAGTAAAAAATTGAAGCGTTTGCTTTAGATCTGCAAAAGAAACATCCTTATCTATATATAACCCTTCTAATTGGTGAAAAAAGCAATGTGAGCGTGCTGAAATGGCTTCATTTCTATAAACCCTACCAGGCGAAATAGTTCGTATAGGAGGTTTGTTATTTTCCATATAACGTACCTGTACTGAAGAAGTATGAGTACGCAATAATATATCTGGGTTGGTTTGAATGAAAAATGTATCCTGCATATCACGTGCTGGGTGATATTCGGGTAGATTTAAGGCAGAGAAATTATGCCAATCATCTTCAATTTCAGGTCCTTCAGAAACATTGAAACCAATTCTTGAGAATATTTCAATGATTTGATTTTTTACTATAGATATCGGATGTCTTGCACCAAGTTCAACAGGCTCTCCCGGACGTGTAAGATCATTGTACACATTG
>CALLIG010000078.1 GCA_938009735.1 uncultured Flavobacteriaceae bacterium | reverse complement strand
TTTAGAGTCATAGAAAAGAATTCAATACACAATAATTGATAGCTGAAGTCGATTTAGTAGAGGAGCTTAAAGATGCTAAAACCCAATCTAGGGCTTTTGAGGTGTTGGTGAACACCTACAAAAAAAGGCTTTATTGGCATGTTCGTAGCATTGTATTGAACCATGATGATGCTGATGATGTACTACAAAATACTTTCGTTAAAGTCTTTAGAAACATAAATGGATTTAAAGGAGATAGCAAATTGTATTCTTGGATGTACCGTATTGCAACTAACGAAGCCTTGACTTTTTTAAAACAGAAATCTAGGAAGTCGGGTATTAGCAACGAAGAGCTTCAAAGTCAATTATTAGACAATCTCGAAGCAGATGTGTATTTTGAAGGAGATGAAATTCAATTGAAATTACAGAAAGCTATAGCTACGCTGCCTGAGAAACAAAAGTTGATTTTTAATATGAAGTATTTTCAAGAATTAAAATACGAGGAAATTTCGCAAATATTAGAAACCTCCGTTGGAGGATTAAAAGCATCATATCATATCGCAACAAAAAAAATTGAAGCCTTTTTAAAAGAAGATTAAACCTTTTAAGACATTGATAGTCAAACAAGAAGAATGGAAGAGTTAAATAAAAATAATCCGTTTAAAACACCCGAAAGTTACTTTGAGAACTTTTCGGATGCACTTAAGGATAAATTAAGCGAAGGCAAGCTTGATTTACCTCAAGAAGATGGTTATGCTGTTCCTGAAAATTACTTTGATGGTGTTCATGCTAGTATTCTTGAAAAATTAGAAAAGAAAGAAACCAAAGTAGTTCAGCTTCATCCTTATAAAAAATATTATGCAGCCGTAGCTTCTATTGCTGCCATTGCACTAGTTTTTTTAGGATTAAACTGGAATACCACTCCAGAGGTCACTTGGGAAGATATTGCCCACACCGAAATTGAAGCCTATTTTGAAAACAATGATTTTGATCTAACTTCATACGAAATAGCAGAAGTTTTACCAATTGATGAACTTGAAATAAACGATATTCTAGAAAATCAGTTCAATGAGGATAATGTTTTAGATTACCTCAATGAAAATATTACCGATTTTGAAGAACTAAATCTTGAAGATTATGAATAATCTAAAAAAAATAATATTCGTCGCCGTTTTGTTATCGTCTACCATATTTTATGGGCAACGCCGACCCGACCGTGAAAAAATAAAGTCTTTGAAAGTTGCTTTTATAACCGAGAGCTTAGATTTAAGTTCAGCAGAAGCGCAAACCTTTTGGCCTATCTATAACGAATACGAAGAAAACAGAGCCGCACTTCGTAAAAAAGAACGGACTGAAATACGAGGTAAAATTAAAAGTGCAGATGAACTTTCAGAAAAGCAAGCAATAAACCTTTTAGAAAAATATATCAGTTTCGAAGATGAAGAAGAAGCATTAGATAAAGCTTTTCTTAAAAAAATAAGCACAATTATTACAGCAAAAAAAACGCTTTTGTTGCTTCGCTCTGAAGAAGAATTCAAACGAAAACTCATCAAACAATACCGTGAAAAACGAGGTGGCGGTGGTGGATATAGATAATATCAATTCAGAAATACATAAAAAAGGGAAGCAGCAAAGCTTCCCTTTTTTATTTGAAAGTTAATTTTGATATTCTATTGCGCCCAGCGGCATAGGCAATAGAATCATTTAAAAATCGTATGGTGTAAAACGATTCATCTGATAAGCTGCTCCATGTTTTGCCAATATCACTCGAATATGAGATACCTGTAAAACCTAAAGCGACAATTTCTTTTCCGTCGGAGTTCGGTACAAATTGCACACAACTTTTATAATTAGGGTTTTGACCATCAGCTATCAATTGCCATGTTTTACCACCATCACTAGTCATCGCTTTATTTGCAGTATTTCCATCCGGATTCGTATAATCTCCTCCAAAAGCAATGCCTAAGTGTTCATTCCAAAAATCAATGGAATAGATACCCTGCGCTTCTTCTTCTTTCAGAATAGGCGTTTCGAATGCTTCCCAAGTAACTCCTTTATCCGAAGAAAATAAAATGCGTTTGGTCGTTGCTATCCAAGTGTTATCACCTACGGTCTTAATGTTACTATTACTAGCTGCAAAGGCTCCTTCTCCTTCAATACCTTGCGGTAATTGATCACAGGTTAATTTCTTCCAGGTGAGGCCACCATCTCTGGTAATTAGAATAGAGAAACATCCGTTTACGGTATCGCCTACCGCAATACCTTCTTTGTCATTCCAAAAGGTCATCGCATCATAAAAAACGCCATCGCCTTCTTCCATATAAACCATATCCAACTTTCCACCTTCTCCAGTTTTATAAAGTAAAGCAGGACTACCCACAGAAATCATAAAAAAATCGGTTGCAGTATGCGCTATGGCTCTAAACTCAGGTATGCTAGTGTGGTACTTCTCTACGCCTTCCATAATCTTACCACTTCTCAAATCAATATTACCATACGTACCTTTATTAGCAGCATATCGCAAGGTATGACCAACAATATCAATGGCTCGAATACTTAGAGAGTCTTCGTAAATATTTTCTATTTCTACTGATGTGAAAGGGGCTCTTTGATTTTCTTCAGAACATGAAACAAAAAGAGCTAAAACTAGAAGTATACAGAGTTTGTGCATACTCAAAAGTAGCACAAAAAATTAAAGCTCCTTTTTCAAGATTTCAATATGTCGCATTAATCTTTT
>CALLIG010000077.1 GCA_938009735.1 uncultured Flavobacteriaceae bacterium | reverse complement strand
ATAAAACAAAGCAATATGACTATAAAATAAACACCAACTTATCTTATGGGTTCTTAAAAAATAGAATCCTTGGATTATTCTTTACTGAAAATTCAATGGAAAAAGTAATCTGTGAAATTAAAAAGCTATTCCTAGAAAACCAAATACCCATTAGGCCTGATAGATCCTTTAAACGAAATTCAGGAAAATATCGATCCAGAATAAAACCCAAAATAACTAAAAATCAAAAAGATAGTATTTGAAAACTCCTTAACTTAATGACATTGCGCTCGCGCCAGCGGGGCGGAGTTTAGCTCTCTTAAAACACAAAAAAACTATAAGAATCCCCTATTACATCGCCAACATTCTAATTCATAGTCATCACCAACTTTGTCAATATCTAATAAAATATCAGCGTCACAATGTATACAAGAAACCCAACTAGATTTAATCCATTCTTGTATTGTCGCTTTACTATTAATTAACCTGCTAGCTCTTGGGTCAGATATTAAATAGACTTGTGTTGGTTTTTTAGAAAGACCTCCTTTATCATTACCAATATTATGACAAAATCCTAATTTTTCCCAAGCAGCTACTTTTGGTCTTACAGAGTTATTATGAGTTTTATAAACGTTTGATGCTAAATACGAAATAGTAAAAATTTCTCTATTAATTTTTTTTATATCCTTTAACGCCTTTTCTCCATAAATTTCATTGCAAATCTTTTCGGAGTACTTTATAGAAGCTCTATCTAAAACCCTTTTATCCAATTTTGTTACGTTTGAATCGATAAGAGTTTGCTCAGATATTATCTCATCACAAAATCGAATTATATTTCTTGGAGAATAACCACTTAAAGTTATTATTATTTCATCAGCAGTTGGTGAAAATTTATCATTAAATAATTCTTGAAAACTATTTACTTTACCCCCTGAAAAAACAGAAAGCCTCCTACTTAGCATTGAAAGCAAAGCTTTTCTTGACCACATTAAATTATGCTGAGTTATTCTATCAGGTCTTCCCCCTTTAAGATAATGAGGGTATATTTTATCCCATAAAAAGTATTTAAAAGCATATCCATTAAGTGAGTGTGTATCTAAATCTTTAATTAATGGTTCAATTAATTTGTATGATGCCAATTCATCATTTCCTGTTTTTTCAGTTTCATCTATTTTGTCTAGTAATACATATATTGATCTGAAACCAAATTTTTTTGATAAATCAAAAAGCAATTCTAATTGATATTTATAGGATTCATTTAATTTTTTTTCTTCCTGTTTTAAACTTGGCAAATCAATTTCGGGTAACTCATAAGTTTTTAAAATAAATCCTACTATTGTGTCTAGGAAACCAATATTTTCGTTCCAATATTTTTTAATTTTTTGAGGAACAGACTTCAAGCTAGACAATATTTCCTTAGCTTGACCTCCACTGAAATCACCAAGGTAATTATGGGCTAATATTGAAAAATTTCTTTTATCGTCTTTATTTAAATTTTTTAAGGTATCAGGATATTCGCTAGACCAAAAGATAAGACTTAACAATGTTTTTGTAATAATATTTTTTAAATGATAGGGTAAACTTACGTCATCTATAGTTTGACCAACTCCAAATTCAAATCTATCAACTGTTACAGATAAAACAGGTTTGTCTTTTGACCATTCCTCAATCATCTTTCTCTGAGCTGTTTTACCACTACCTCTGGGAGCAAGAACTACTGATGAAGAAGGACTATTATAATCACCTTGTATAGCTTCAAAATAAGGAGGAGGAACAAAATACTCTGTGATTAATTGCTCTTTATCTGCATCAGTATATGCAAAAGGGTTCTCCTTAAATCCTAGTTTATTGAATATACTCATTATTTTTATTTAATTAATTACCTAACGTTTGGACACTCCATAAAAGTAAGCATATCCCTAGCCTATCATAATTAAAAACCAACTAGTTATAAACAAAAAAAAGACCCATTTTGTTAAAAATGAGTCTTTTATAGTATTAAAATAAAGTGTATGCTAGTTGTACATTTTAGCTCTTAGTTCTTTTACTTTAGGGTCGCTCATGTACTCATCAAAAGTAGCGTAGCGGTCAATTACTCCATTGGGTGTAATTTCTATTACACGCGTACCTACAGTTTGTGCAAACTCGTGGTCATGCGTAGTTAATAACACTGTTCCTTTAAAGTTCTTTAAAGAGTTGTTAAATGCCGTAATAGACTCTAAATCCAAGTGATTTGTAGGCTCATCTAACATTAATACATTGGCTCTGGTCATCATCATTCGTGATAACATACAACGCACTTTTTCTCCTCCTGATAATACGTTCGAAGTTTTAAAAGCATCTTCCCCACTAAAAATCATCTTTCCAAGGAATCCTCTAATATGTACTTCTTCACGTTCTTCTTCGGTAGTAGCCCATTGTCTAAGCCATTCTACTAAAGTGTGGTTATTATCAAAATATTCACTGTTATCCAATGGCAAGTATGCTTGGTTAGTAGTTACTCCCCAGTCAAATTTACCAGACTCGGCAGTTAATTTACCATTCAATATTTCGTAGAATGCTGTTGCTGCTCTAGAATCTTTAGAGTAAATAACTACTTTA
>CALLIG010000076.1 GCA_938009735.1 uncultured Flavobacteriaceae bacterium | reverse complement strand
ATATTAAGAAATTGAGCCGCCGATTAGGCAAGTAATTATTCATCTAACAGATACAAGCCAATTTTAATCTTCCAATACGGTACTTTTTCTTCGAAGTACTCGAAATAAGCCTTTAATCCATCTGCTTCTGGCAAATCAATTTTAGCCTGCTCAATTTTAGAAAGTTCCTCTTTAGTAACTAACTCATTAAGGTCTATTTCTTCGCCTTGCGCGTGCATTTTTAGCAAATGACTATAGATGGTATTTTCGGTAAGCTCTCTATTTTGTGCTATTTCCTTGGGAGATAATCCTTCTTTAAACAAGCCCCAGGTCACCTCGTGTGTTGGCACTTTTGGTTTTGTAGTTTCAACATGAGCTTTTATTTCCTTTAGAAAAGCATCCGCATATTTTTCGAGTTTGGCAGCCCCTACTCCTGATACTTCGGCAAATTCTGATATGTTTAATGGTTGCTTGGCTTCCATATCTTTCAAACTTGCATCTCCGAAGACAACATATGCTGGCACCCCTTGTTCTTTAGCAATTTGATAGCGAAGTACACGTAGCTTTTCAAATAATCCCTTTTTCTCGCTTCGCGTTCGTGTTTTCTTTTCAACTTGCTTCTCTACTACATTCAATATTGCTAATTGAACGGGCTTCTTATCAAATAAAATTTCTTTTCCTAAAGGCGTCAAACCAATGCTGCTGTTCTCTCTGAAGTTGATATCAAGAACGCCCTGGTTCAATAGCTGAATGATGTATTGTTGCAAATCTTGCCATGACACATCTTTTATAGCGCCGTACGTTTTGATATGCTGTAAATTTCGTTCAAATACTTGGGCATTTTGTGCGCCGCGGAGCACATCAATAAGAATTCCCATGGGCTCTTGTTCTTTCATTCGAACAACAGCAGAGCATATCTTTTGCGTAATTACAGTTGCATCAAAATAAGACGGAGGTGCTTTGCAGATATCACAATTGCCACAGCCTTGAGTCACATGCTCACCAAAATAGTTTAGCAAGGCAATACGGCGACAGCTTAAAGCTTCTGCATATTGCTGCATGCGTTCCAATTTTGCAGATTGAACCTCTGCATTTGCACTACCCGCAATAAATTTTCGAAGCTGAACCACATCAGCGTAGCTATAAAAAAGTAAGGTATGTGCTGCTAAGCTATCACGTCCACTACGGCCAATTTCTTGATAATAACCTTCTAAGTTTTTAGGTAAATTATAATGAATTACCCATCGCACATTGCTTTTATCAATACCCATACCGAAGGCAATGGTTGCGCAAATAATTGGTGTGCGATCATTGATAAAATCTTCTTGGACAGAAGTTCGCAGTTGAGCATCCATTCCAGCATGATAGGCTTTTGCATCATATCCTGAATTGCGAAGCTTCTCGGCTAGCATTTCTGTGTTTTTTCGACTCAGACAATAAATAATACCACTCTCATCACTTCGTCCATCTAGGAAATTGAGAATCTGTTTGATACGTTCTTGACCAGGTCTAACTTCTAAATATAAATTAGGTCTATTGAAAGAGGCCAAATGTCGTTCTGCAGTATCAATAGAAAGTTGTTCAACAATATCATCTTGTGTTGCTTTATCTGCAGTTGCAGTTAAAGCAATTACGGGCGCATCAGGAAACCTAGTTTTCAAACTTCCTAATTGTGTGTAAGCCGGTCGAAAATCATGTCCCCATGAAGAAATACAATGTGCCTCATCGACAGCAAACAAACTAATCTGTAAATTCTGAAAAACAGTATCGAACTGTGCTATACTTTCAGGAGCTACATAAAACAACTTAAGCTCTCCTTTTTGTAGTTGTTGAAAGATCTCTTGTTGTACTTCAGTTGGCTGCGAGCTATTGTAATATGCTGCTGCAATTCCGTTGGCTTGAAGCACATCGACTTGATCTTTCATTAATGCAATTAATGGCGAAATTACGATCGCTGTGCCCTCCATGGCCAATGCGGGTAATTGAAAGCAAAGTGATTTACCTCCACCCGTTGGCATAATCGTTAAGACATCTTTCTTTTCTAAAACATGATGTATAACATCTAACTGATTAGGTCGAAAAGAATCATACCCAAAATGGGTTTTTAGAAGTGGTAAAAGTTGTTCTTTTTGATCAGTTATTAGCATTGGGTAAAGTTATGGAATGTTAGTTTACTTTTTTATCAAAAAGTAAGTGGAGGTCACAATTTGTGACCTCCACATTAAAGCAAGCTAAATGGCTTCTAAAGTTTATTATTTACTCTATTACTTGCCTAACATCAAAAGTTCATTGCATTTGATTTCTGTGAAGTAGCGCTTCTCTCCTTCTTTAGTTTCATAAGAGCGATGCGTTAATTTACCTTCAATAGCAACCTGCTTTCCTTTAACAAGATAGTTCTCTACGATCTCAGCCGTCTTTCCCCAAGCAACTATATTATGCCATTGCGTGTCGTCTACTTTTTCACCTTGGGCATTTTTATAACTATCGGTAGTAGCGATTGAAAACTTAGCTAGTTTATTACCATTTTCTAAGTTTACAATTTCAGGATCTTGACCCAAGTTTCCAATTAAGTGTACTGAATTTCTAAGTGCGTTCATAATACTAATTTAAATGTCTGCCATAGTATACAGACAGGTTTTACAATTTGTTTTGACGAGTTCTTATGTTTCGACATTGCAAATCTAGAGCGCATTCAAAATAGTATTCGTATGTTAAACATTTGTATATGTTTGTAATCGTATGTAAATGTTTATACTTGTATTAATTATTGATTTACAGTTAGTTAAATATTTTACTAATTTAAAAAAATAACTATTATTTTGAATTAAAGAGGGCATCTATATACAATGTGGCTAATTAAAAAGGGTGTTTTCATTTCCTTTCTGTTAACCTTTTATCATACACTTACATTAATAATGTAGATTCTATTAGGTAGCTAAATCTAAATCACACTTGAGTATTTGTAACTTAGTAGGTCTGCAGTTTTTATAAATTCACATATGAACATACTATGCACTAGCATTGTTCGTTTGAAGATTACATAAATCATTAATTAATCAAACTAA
>CALLIG010000075.1 GCA_938009735.1 uncultured Flavobacteriaceae bacterium | reverse complement strand
GGCATCATTTTAATATGTCAATCGATTTAAATGCTTGTACCGGTTGTGGTTCATGTGTTATTGCTTGTCATGCTGAGAATAACGTGCCAGTAGTTGGTAAAGCTGAAGTAAGAAAATCAAGAGATATGCATTGGTTGCGTATCGATAGATATTATTCTTCAGAAGAAACTTTCGAAGGTGATAACGAAAAGAAAGATGGTTTTGAAGGTTTATTTGGTGATGCTGGTTCATTAGGAGGTTTCGGTGAGTTAGAAGATCCTTCTGCTAATCCTCAGGTTGCTTTCCAGCCTGTAATGTGTCAGCATTGTAATCATGCACCATGTGAAACAGTTTGTCCAGTAGCGGCGACTTCACACGGTCGTCAAGGTCAGAATCAAATGGCTTATAACCGTTGTGTAGGTACTAGATATTGTGCAAACAACTGTCCTTATAAAGTACGTCGTTTCAACTGGTTCTTATATAACAACAATGATGAGTTTGATTTCCATATGAACAATGACTTGGGCAAGATGGTAGTCAATCCTGATGTGAATGTTCGTTCGCGTGGAGTTATTGAAAAATGTTCAATGTGTATTCAAAAAACGCAGAAGACTATTTTAGATGCAAAACGAGATGGGCGTGTTATTGAGGATGGTGAGTTCCAAACTGCTTGTTCTTCTGCATGTAGTAACGGAGCAATTGTTTTCGGTGACATCAATGATAAAGAAAGTGAGATTGCTGAGTTGAAAGAAGATGGTCGAATGTATCACTTGTTAGAAAGTGTAGGTACTAAGCCAAATGTTTTCTATCATGTAAAAGTGAGAAATACAACGGAAGCATAATTAATAGAATAAGAAGTAACTATAATAGAAATATATGGCGTCGCATTACGAAGCACCTATACGAAAACCCTTAGTAATTGGAGACAAAGGCTACCACGATGTAACTGTGGATATTGCCGCTCCTGTTGAGGGTCGTGCCAACAAGCATTGGTGGATTGTTTTTTCCATCGCTTTGGCAGCTTTTCTTTGGGGAGTTGGGTGTATTATCTATACCATTTCTACAGGAATTGGTACATGGGGTCTTAACAAAACCGTTAACTGGGCTTGGGATATTACCAACTTCGTTTGGTGGGTAGGTATTGGTCACGCCGGTACTTTGATTTCTGCAGTATTACTTTTGTTTCGTCAAAAATGGAGAATGGCAATTAACCGTTCTGCTGAGGCGATGACTATATTTTCGGTTATTCAAGCAGGATTGTTTCCAATTATACACATGGGTCGACCATGGTTGGCATATTGGGTATTACCTATTCCGAATCAATTTGGTTCTTTATGGGTAAACTTTAACTCTCCACTTCTTTGGGATGTATTTGCGATATCAACGTATCTATCTGTTTCATTGGTATTCTGGTGGACAGGTTTGCTTCCTGATTTTGCAATGCTAAGAGATAGAGCAGTATTGCCTTTTCAAAAGAAGATATATGGATTATTGAGCTTCGGATGGAGTGGTCGTGCAAAAGACTGGCAACGTTTTGAAGAAGTTTCATTGGTATTAGCAGGTTTAGCTACACCACTTGTACTTTCAGTACACACAATTGTATCCTTTGATTTTGCTACTTCGGTAATACCGGGTTGGCATACAACGATCTTCCCGCCATACTTTGTTGCAGGTGCGATTTTCTCTGGGTTTGCTATGGTGAACACGCTTTTGATTATTATGCGTAAAGTGTGTAGTCTTGAAGATTATATTACGGTTCAGCATATTGAATTAATGAATATTGTAATCATGCTTACGGGTTCCATTGTAGGTTGTGCATATATTACTGAGCTCTTCATGGCGTGGTATTCAGGTGTTGAATATGAACAATATGCATTCTTGAATAGAGCAACTGGTCCTTACTGGTGGGCATACTGGTCAATGATGACTTGTAATGTATTTTCTCCACAGTTTATGTGGTTTAAGAAATTGCGTACAAGTATCATGTTCTCATTCTTTATTTCGATTGTAGTAAACATAGGTATGTGGTTTGAGCGATTTGTAATTATCGTAACCTCGCTACACCGTGATTATCTTCCATCTTCATGGACGATGTTCTCGCCAACTTTTGTAGATATCGGAATATTCATTGGTACTATAGGTTTCTTCTTTGTCTTGTTTTTATTGTATGCAAGAACCTTCCCGGTAATTGCTCAGGCTGAAGTAAAATCTATCCTGAAATCATCAGGTTCTCGATACAAGAAATTAAGAGATGCAGGTCAGCCATTATATCAAATAAGTAATGAGGCGCCTAAGGTTTCTTTAGTAACTCCTGCGAAAGCAGAAAAAGTAGAAGATATCAATCAAGAAACAGTTGCAACTGATAAGAAAGATGCTTCGAGTCTATTGGCTAGTATAGGAACATTTGATGCAGCAACACAGACTGCTGATGATTTGAAAAAAGTAAAAGGTATTGGGCCGAAAATGGAGCAAACTTTAAATCAAATTGGCATTTTTACTTTTGCACAAGTTAGTAGAATGACGGCAACAGAATATGACATGTTAGATTCAATTACGGAAGCCTTCCCAGGAAGAGCACAACGTGATGATTGGGCAGGTCAAGCGAAAACTTTAAATAACAACAAATAGATATGGCATCTAAAGTTATACAGGCGTTTTATAATGATGATGATGTGCTAATGCATGCTGTCAAAAAAGTAAAAGCAGCTAAGCATCATATTGAAGAGGTATATTGTCCTTTTCCAGTTCATGGTTTAGACAAAGCGATGGGCTTAGAACCAACTCGTCTTGCAATTACGGCCTTTATGTATGGTTGTGTGGGTATTACGGTTGCTGTTGTAATGATGAATTTCATTATGATTGAAGATTGGCCTCAAGACATTGGTGGTAAGCCAAGTTTTAGCTATATCGAGAACATGCCTGCCTTTGTACCAATTATGTTTGAATTAACTGTATTTTTTGCAGCCCACTTAATGGTAATAACATTTTATCTACGAAGTAGATTGTGGCCATTCAAAGAGGCGGAAAATCCAGATGTAAGAACTACAGATGACCATTTTTTAATGGAAATTGAAATACATGATAACGAATCAGAATTACGTGATTTATTAGCGGGTACTGGTGCTGTAGAGATTAATATATCAGAAAAAGACCTTCATTAATATGAACAGTTTGAAGAACATAGGAATAGTATTCGTATTGCTTATTGGAATGACTTCATGTCAGGATAAAAGCAAGCCTAACTATCAATACATGCCAAACATGTATCAGGCAGTAGGCTATGAGACATATCAGCAAGTAGACTTTTTGCCTAATGGTCAAGAAGCGCTTTTGCCACCGGCAAATACTATCCCAAGAGGATGGATGCCTTATGGTATTGAAAACACTATTGAGGGTAAAGAATTGGCGCGTATGAATGCTAGTCCTTTAGATTCACTTCAAAGTGCTGCAAACCTTACTAAGGGAGCAGAGCTTTACAATATTTATTGTGCTATCTGTCACGGTCCGAAAGGTAAGGGACAAGGTACGCTTGTGAAAAGAGAAAAGATTTTAGGTGTTCCTAGTTATGCCGATGTAGCAAGAAATGTTACTGTTGGTACGACTTTTCACACCATTCAATACGGATTGAATTCAATGGGTTCGTATGCATCACAAATGAATACCAAAGAAATGTGGCAAGTTTCTGAATATGTTATGGTATTGAAACAAGACTTAACTAAATAATACATAGATACTGAATATGTACACGGTTTCGAACAGATTAAAAATTGGCTCCATTATATTGATGGCTCTTGGTATTATAGGTATAGGCATAGGTTTTATGTCAGCACCAAGTGATATAGCTGAGGCAAAAGAAATGGTAGCAAGTCATGGCGACGGACATGGAGAATCTCATGGTGCTGAAGCAACACATGCAGTTGCAGACGGACATGGTGAAGAGGCTGGTGGTCATGCTATGTCTGAAGAAGAGCATGACAAGCATGTTTATCATCAATTAAGTAATAAGCCATGGGCGGCATTATATATAGCTGCTTTCTTTTTCTTTATGATTGCTTTAGGTGTATTAGCGTTTTATGCTATACAACGCGCAGCACAGGCTGGTTGGTCTCCTTTATTATTTAGAGTGATGGAAGGTATCACATCATATATAGTACCTGGAGGAATAGCAGTTTTTGTAATCTTACTATTATCAGTATTGCACTATAACCATTTATTTGTTTGGATGGATGATTCAGTAGTTGCTAAGGATGCATTATTACAGGGAAAAGCAGGGTATTTAAATCCAACATTCTTTTTGATAAGAGCAGCGATCTTTTTAGCGGGTTGGATAGGATATAGAGAATATTCAAGAAAATTATCTTTAGCTCAAGATGAGTCAGATGATGATTCAAACTTTAAGTTGAATTTTAGAATTTCAGCTGGATTCCTAGTATTTTATTTGATCTCAGAATCAATTATGTCTTGGGATTGGATAATGAGTGTTGATCCGCATTGGTTTAGTACACTATTTGGTTGGTATATTTTCGCTAGTATGTTTGTTTCTGGTATTACTGTTATCGCAATGGTAACAATCTACTTGAAATCAAAAGGACTTTTAAAAGATGTTAATGATAGTCATATTCATGATTTAGCGAAGTTTATGTTCGGTATTAGTATTTTCTGGACATACTTATGGTTCTCTCAATTCATGCTTATTTGGTATGCTAATATCCCTGAAGAGGTAACATATTACATTACTAGAATTGAAGATTACAATTTGCCATTCTTTGGTATGGTTGCTATGAATTTTTTATTCCCAGTTTTATTACTGATGAATAGTGATTATAAACGATTGAATTGGTTTGTAGTTATGGCGGGAGTTGTAATTCTAGCTGGACATTATATGGATATATTCAACGCTATTATGCCTGCGACAGTTGGTGATAAATGGTTTATTGGAATACCTGAAATAGGTTCCATATTGTTTTTTGCAGGTTTATTTATTTTCTGGATTTTTAGAGCTTTAGCGTCTGCGCCATTGCAGCCTAAGCGTAATCCGTTTATTGAAGAGAGTAAGCATTTTCATTATTAATTAAGATTTAACGTATAACAGTAAAACATACGATGACGACATTATTGATATTTATTGTTCTAGTATTGGTGTTCATTGCTATTTGGCAAATGACCAAAATTTTTGAGTTGTCTCAACTTAAATCCGAACAAGCCCAGATAGCGAATGACACAGATAATAAAAACAACGGTTACATGTTGTTTGCCTTTATGGTCTTCACATACCTAATTACGATATTTAGTTTTTGGAAGTATACCAAAATCCTTTTGCCAGAAGCTTCTTCTGCTCATGGTGCGGATTATGATAATCTAATGTTCTGGTCATTTTTGATCATTTTCATTGTACAGTTCATTACGCAGTTTTTGTTACATTACTTTGGTTATAAGTATCGTGGTAAAGAAGGTAATAAAGCATTGTACTATGCGGATAACGATCGTTTAGAATTCATATGGACTATCATACCAGTAATCGTTTTAGCAGGTCTTATTTTATGGGGATTATATGCATGGACGAATATTATGGATGTTAATGATGAAGATGATCCTTTGATTGTTGAATTATATGCACAACAGTTTAATTGGACTGCTAGATATGGTGGAACAGATAATGTATTAGGTGGTGCTAATGTTCGAATGATTGATATTGATAAAGCGAATGTTTTAGGTCTTGATGAAGCTGATAGCTATTCAAGTGACGATGTGATTGTAAAAGAATTGCATTTGCCCGTAGGTAGAAAGGTGAATTTTTTCTTCAGATCACAAGATGTTTTGCATTCAGCATATATGCCACACTTTAGAGCACAAATGAATTGTGTGCCTGGTATGATAACTGAGTTTTCTTTTACACCTATTACCACTACGGCTGATATTCGTAAGAATCCAGATGTAATTGATAAGGTAAATAGAACGAATAAAATAAGAGCTGAGAAAGCAGCTGCTGGTTTAGAAAATCAGGAGCCATGGGAGTATGACTACATATTACTTTGTAACAAAATTTGCGGTAAATCACATTACAATATGCAAATGAAGATTATTGTAGAGACACAAGAAGAATATGACGCGTGGATAAAGACCCAACAGACTTTTGGTCAGACCATGGCTAGTATGGAGTAGTTTAGGCTTTTAAAGAAAGATTAATAAAATTAAAGAATAATTGAATATGTCAGCAACAGGACACGATAACGGAGATGATCACGGCCACGATGAAGGGCACCATCACCACAAAGAGACCTTTGTTACCAAATATATTTTCAGCCAAGATCATAAGATGATTGCAAAACAATACCTGATCACAGGTGTTTTGATAATGGGCTTTATTGGTATTGCAATGTCTCTAATGTTCAGAATGCAGATCGCATGGCCAGCCGAATCTTTTATGATTTTCGAAGCGCTTTTGGGTGATAAATGGGCTCCTGAAGGAGTTATGGATGCTGATATTTATTTGGCATTGGTAACGATGCACGGTACTATAATGGTATTCTTTGTGCTGACTGCAGGCTTAAGTGGTACATTTAGTAACCTATTAATTCCCTTGCAAATTGGCGCACGTGATATGGCTTCTGGTTTCCTGAATATGGTTTCCTTTTGGCTGTTTTTCCTTTCTTGTGTAATTATGGTTATGTCATTGTTCGTTGAGGCAGGTCCCGCAGCAGCAGGTTGGACCATTTATCCGCCATTAAGTGCTTTGCCGATGGCACAGCCAGGTTCTGGTATGGGTATGACACTATGGTTAGTATCGATGGCAATATTCATTGCCTCATCGCTTCTAGGTTCATTGAATTATATTGTTACGGTAATCAACTTGAGAACAAAAGGAATGTCAATGACAAGATTGCCTTTAACTATTTGGGCATTTTTTGTTACCGCTGTAATTGGTGTGATATCTTTCCCTGTTTTACTTTCAGCAGCCTTACTGTTGATTATGGATAGAAGCTTTGGAACCTCTTTCTTTTTATCAGATATATTTATCCAAGGTGAAGTACTGCATTACCAAGGTGGATCTCCGGTATTATACGAGCACCTATTCTGGTTCTTAGGGCATCCTGAGGTTTATATTGTATTATTGCCAGCATTGGGTATTACATCAGAAGTAATGTCTACAAACGCTCGTAAACCAATTTTCGGATACCGTGCGATGATTGCTTCCATTTTAGCAATTGCATTCTTATCTACAATTGTATGGGGTCACCATATGTTTATTTCAGGTATGAATCCTTTCTTAGGTTCTGTATTTACATTCACAACCTTATTGATTGCAATACCATCTGCAGTAAAAGCATTTAATTATATAACAACCTTGTGGAAAGGTAACTTGCAACTCAATCCGGCAATGTTATTTTCTATAGGATTGGTTTCTACTTTCATAACTGGTGGACTAACAGGAATTATTTTAGGTGATAGTACATTAGACATTAATGTGCATGATACATACTTCGTAGTAGCTCACTTTCACTTAGTAATGGGAATATCTGCTCTTTATGGATTGTTCGCAGGTGTATATCATTGGTTCCCAAAAATGTTTGAGGGTAGATTGATGAATAAGAATTTAGGCTATGTCCATTTTTGGATAACTGCAGTATGTGCATACGGTGTATTCTTTCCAATGCACTTTGTAGGTATGGCAGGTGTGCCAAGAAGGTACTATGAAAACACAGCTTTTCCAATGTTTGATGAACTAACAGATGTACAAGTGTTAATGACCGTATTTGCATTGATTGCAGGTGCTGCTCAATTGGTTTTTGTATATAATTTTGTTAGTAGTATTTTCTCTAAACACATTGGTCCAAAAAATCCTTGGAAATCAAATACCTTGGAATGGACTGCAGAAGTAAAACATATTCATGGAAACTGGGATGGTCCTATTCCTGAAGTACACCGTTGGGCTTATGATTATAGTAAGGTTGACGAGAATGATGAATACATTATTCCGGGTCAAGATTTCGTGCCACAGACGGTGCCTATGAAAGATGGAGAAGAACAATTGCATCATTAAAATATAAGATTATTCAAAAAAAATGCTCAACTATACTAGTTGGGCATTTTTTTTGATATATCAGTAATGAAAGTGCATTCCACTTTTAACCCTAAATATGTATTGGAACTTCGTAATGAAGTGTTCAGATGCAATGAAATATAACATTTTCTAAATTTTTGCATAGCAACGCTATGGTGAAATTTAAAAATGTAGCAGAGTGCTATATTTTGAAGTAGCTGAATGCTGTAATAGATTTTTCAATGCATAATTCGGGTTTAAGTATTATATTTAGAACACCATCTATAAACAAAGAACAGTAGTATGAAAAATATAGGAATCGTTATTGCTTTACTGGTTTGCGTTCAAGCTTTTTCGCAACGAAAACCAAAAATCAAAGGGAACAAAAGCGTAATTGATGTGGTAGAAATTTTACCAGCTTTTAATGCAATAGAGTTAATTGATGATCTTGATATTGTATTAGCAAAGTCAAATCAAGAAGGATATACTTTAAAAGCGGATGACAACTTAATTGATGTCTTAAAGTTTAAAGTTGAGGATAGTACCCTAACGATTAGTTCTTTTTATAGAATTACAAGTAAAAAGAAACTTGAAATTACCATCAACTTTTATGAGTTGTCAAGTGTCATTGTACGCGATGGAAGAATACGTATGAAAGATGTTATTGAAACGGAGGAGTTGACTATTGAAACCTATGGCTCATCAAAATTAGAATTGAATGCAGAGACTTCGTATACAAAACTTATTATGGAGGGTAATAGTTCAGGTGATTTTAATATACAAAGCGATTCGTTAAGCTTAATTATTAAGGATAGGGTAGATGCACGTGTATATAATGTTTCAGAAATGACAAACATTCAAATGAATACCAACTCAGCTGTTACTATGGATGGAACAACTTACGCGATGAGTGCACATCTTTTTGATAATGCAAGTTTAAAAGCCCGCAAATTGCAAGCTGAAGGGGTGGAGATCATAGCTGAAGGTTCGCCAAGTGCCAAAGTATATGCAAGTAAAGATTTTGAATTGACCTCTAAAGGTTCTTCAAAGACCTACTTAAGTGGAGAAGCTAAAATTGATATCATCGAATTTTTAGATACCTCCGAGCTACACAAAGAGAAGTAATAGTTAGCTGCTGCAAACTATGACTTTGCTATAGGAGCGCTTAAACAAGACGCCGGAATACCAAATCCATCAACTAATACCTCGATATGAGGTCTTAGTTCTGTGCATAAACGTTCAACACGTTGTCGAATAGCCTTAGATTTTACACCGCCGATATATCCTTGTTCGAGATACCATTCTGCATCTTTTCTTATTTCAGATAAGGCATGTAAGGTTCCTAGTTGCTCAAATAAAATTTTATTCTTTCCTTCAGGCATTTCTGAAACAAAGTCAGCATATGTTAGGTAAGCAAGTTCAGCAGCATATGCTTTTCCTAAAGCGAGTAAATGTGTTTGTACTTTCATGAAAGCTTGGTAAGAAGGCATCCCTTTTTTAATATAGCCTCGAATACGCATGGCTAAAGTATAGGTCAGCCTGCGTGTTCTATAATCAAGAGCATGGGCATGAAACTTAGGATTGTACAAATGCTCCTTATCTACCTTATTTGAATAAATCGGATTAATAGTAGTTAGCTTATCGCTCAACTGAGATCCTATTAATTTTAAAACAGAAGAAAAACCAGCGCTATTAAATTCTGCTTTAAAATCAGAGAGCACTCCTTTCGCTGCTAATAAAAGTAGTACGGTATTATCACCTTCAAATGTGGTAAAAATATCTACATCACCTTTCAGGTCTGCAATTCTATTTTCTATGAGGTACCCTTTCCCTCCACAAGCCTCTCTGCATTCTTGAATGGTATCGTTAGCATACCATGTAATAATCGATTTTAAGCCTGCTACTTGCGTCTCTACAACACGTTTGTCTGGCTTGCTTTCATCACAGTAGTCGGTCATCATTTTATCAAGCGTAACGTGATAGACGTAAGCACTTGCTACTAATGGTGTTAATCGCAGTTGATGGCTTGGGTAGTCCATCAAAAGATCTTCTTGTATTTTTATACTATCATTGAATTGTCTTCTTTTGAGTGCATGTTTGATGGCAACCGTTAATGCCATTTTTGCACCTCCTAGTCCGGCTCTAGCTACACAAATTCTGCCTCCAACTAAAGTGCCTAGCATTGTAAAAAATCTTTTGCTAGGGTTTTTGATATCCGAATGATAAGAGCCATCATCATCAATAGTGCCGTATTTGTTTAAAAGATTCTCTCTAGGAACAGAGACTTGATTGAACCAAATTTTTCCATTATCTACTCCGTTTAGTCCAAGTTTGTAGCCATTATCTTCCACTTTAATGCCATTGAAAAGCTCATGATTCGAATCTCTTAATGGAACTAAAACCGCATGCACGCCTTCATTCTTTCCGTTAACAATTAACTGTGCAAAAACAGAGGCCATTGTCGAATGGAGTGCATTGCCAATATATTCTTTATTGTCGTTTTTGCCAGGGGTGTGTATTACAATGCTGTCTGTTTCTTTATTATAGGTAGCGGTAGTTTTTACACCTCTAACATTTGAACCATGTCCGGTTTCAGTCATGGCAAAACAACCAAGCAGACTAGCGTCACCAGCATCGCTCAAGTATTGATCATGATGCTTCTTTGTGCCTAACTTTTGAATGCTTCCACCGAAAAGACCTACTTGAACTCCGAATTTAATGGTGAGACTTCCGTCAACAAACATCATATTTTCGAACATGTGTGCATAGCCCTCCATGTCTCCGGCTCCGCCATATGCTTCTGGGTATGCAAGAGCTCCATACCCTTTCTGTGCTAAAAACTTGGTTTGATGTAAAACAACCTCTCTGAATTCTTCTTTGTTTCGATGTATATCCCATTTAAAAATATCATCTTTTATTACTTCTCGAAACGCATCAACAACCGTAGCATTATTACCTTTTAAAATAGTATCGATCTCATTTGCATCATAATAATTGGAAGTAATCTCGTGAACTACCTCGACATCAAAAAGGTGATTATAGTGATTGGGCTGAATACCTAGATTTATTTCGATATGCTTTAGGCTATCATTGAATGGGCACATTTCAAAATATTCGCAGACCACCTTTTGACTAAAGGAAGTTAAAGGATAGGTTTCCGTTTCTATTAGTTTGACACCAGAGTTGGAAACAATATTTTTCCATAGTTTC
Source organism: uncultured Flavobacteriaceae bacterium (assembly GCA_938009735.1). GTDB lineage: Bacteria > Bacteroidota > Bacteroidia > Flavobacteriales > Flavobacteriaceae > Maribacter_C. The sequence continues at coordinate 4,685 of CALLIG010000075.1, read as the reverse complement.
AGCTCGTTATTTGCAGGTGGTTGTTTTGGATTTAGCCATGATTGTAGTTGCTTTTTTTCTTCCGAAGAAAGACTTTCGTCAATATTTATAGCGCTTTGAATGACATTTAGTTCAGATGCCGTAACTAAATTATCAGACCATATGATATAAAAGAAAGGAATATACTGTAGAATTCCTGAAGGGTACATTTTGTTTTCCATAGTATGAAATTACGAATTTTATTTTCTTAAAAGTAGCCTAGTGATTTGACTCTTATTGCGCGATGGTCTTCTGCCTTTTTCCCCTATCTTTGTGTAAATGAATGAACACTTAGACCCTTCTGCTGATGGTTTTTCGAACGAAGAACACGATATTGAAAGAGCATTAAGACCTATAAGTTTTGATGATTTTGCAGGGCAAGATCAGGTTTTAGAAAACCTCAAAGTTTTTGTAGAAGCGGCTAATCAAAGGGGAGAAGCTTTAGATCATACCTTGTTTCATGGCCCTCCCGGTTTAGGTAAAACTACGCTTGCAAATATTCTAGCCAATGAACTTGGTGTAGGCATTAAAATAACTTCAGGACCTGTGTTAGATAAGCCTGGTGATTTAGCCGGACTACTCACCAACCTTGATGAGCGAGATGTGTTATTCATAGATGAGATTCACCGTTTAAGCCCTATTGTTGAAGAATATTTGTATTCTGCGATGGAAGATTTTCGAATTGACATTATGATTGAGACCGGGCCGAATGCGCGTTCGGTACAAATTAACTTGAGTCCTTTTACTTTAATTGGTGCAACTACACGCTCAGGATTATTGACAGCTCCAATGCGAGCACGATTCGGAATTCAAAGTAGGTTGCAATATTACTCGACCGAACTCTTGTCTACTATTGTAGAACGAAGTGCAGAAATTCTTAATGTTCCAATAACTCAAGATGCGGCAATTGAAATAGCGGGTAGAAGCAGAGGTACGCCTAGAATCTGTAATTCACTTTTACGTCGTGTACGTGATTTTGCACAGATAAAAGGGAATGGAAAAATTGATATGGAAATTTCAAAGTTTAGCCTAAAAGCACTTAATGTGGATGCTCATGGTTTAGACGAAATGGATAATAAGATTCTCTCAACGATCATCGATAAATTTAAAGGTGGCCCGGTTGGAATAACCACTATAGCTACTGCGGTAAGTGAAAGTGCCGAAACTATTGAAGAAGTATACGAGCCATTTTTAATACAGCAAGGTTTTCTTATGCGTACGCCAAGAGGCCGCGAAGTTACTGAGCAGGCATACAAACACCTAGGAAGAATTAAAGGAGGTACACAACCAGGATTATTTTAAATGAAAAACATCCCCATTGTTTCAGGATATCGAGTTTTTAAAAATCGGAAATCTATTCTGAAAAATCCGCTTCCTTTTCATCATGAAAATTTTAATAAACTTGGCGATATCTTTAGAGTAAAGATAGGTAGGGCTAATGGAATTTTGTTCGCAAGAAGCCCTGAGATTATCAAACAAATTCTTCAGAAAAATCATAAGAAGTATCACAAGTCTACCCTTCAAACTGAAGACTTAGGTAAATATATTGGTAAAGGTCTACTGACTTCAAACGGAGAACATTGGCGTACCCATCGCAGAATGATTCAGCCGGCTTTTCATAAGAAAAAGCTAGAAGGTTTAATTGGTATTATGGATGCAGCCATATGCAAACAATTGAATTTAATTAAAACAAATGAGCCTCAGGATGTTTATCCTTTAATGGGAGACCTTGCTTTTCAAGTGGTAGCGCAGTCTCTTTTTAGTAGAGACGACATTCAGGCCGATATGGCCGAACTTAAGAGAATCACCGAGAGGAACCAAGTAATGCTTATTCGTGAAATGCGGCAGCCATATATGAATTGGTGGTTTAAACTAAGTGGAGCAATTAAGCAACATTTGAATTATTCAAAAGAAGCGAGAAACATCTTAAACGAAATCATTGAGGAACGCATTAGTACAGGTGCTGACAAAGACGATTTACTAGATATGCTTTTAAAAGCACGATATGAAGATGGTACTGCCATGTCTAGAGATCAGTTAATTGATGAAGTACTTATTTTATTTACAGCTGGTCATGAGACCACGGCAAATGCCATGAGTTTTACATTATTTCTTCTAGCACAAAATCAAGATGTACAACAACTCGCTTTTAATAGTGCTTCAGCGGTTAATTTGGAAAATGATAATCATTTTGAAAACTTAGCAGCACTATCCTATATCAAACAATGTGTGGAAGAGGGTATGCGTTTGTATCCGCCAGCATATTATATTGATCGAATGTCAATTGAGGAAGATCAACTGGGTGAGCATACGATACCTAAGAATACAATGATTTTACTTGCAGTTTATGAGTTACACCGCAATGTTGATTTTTGGAAGAATCCAGAAGAATTTCATCCTGAACGTTTTGATCCAAAAAATAAAAAAGACTTTTCGAACTACTATTATCCCTTTGGAGCAGGGCCAAGAATGTGTGTTGGAAATAGTTTTGCCATCTACGAGATGATTTTGGTAGTGGCAAGAATTCTAAAGAAATATAAGGTTGAAGCGCAAACAAAAGAAGTGGAGGTAGACCCATTAATTACATTACGACCAAAAGAGGTTTTCTTGAAATTTATCCCAAGATAAAAAAAGGCGAAGCAACATAAGTCACTCCGCCTTCTTCTCAATTAACAACTAAATCTATTTCAATATGGCATTCTCATCTGAGAATTTCTTGTAGCTAAAGTAAATCGCTATTACTGCAAATGCGATTAGTGAAAGCAGCATGGCAGAATATTGAACCATGTCTATAGTGCCTGCCATAATTTCTTTTACTCCTAAGCCAATATTCAATACAGGTATAAAAACGGTCGCCCAAGTGAATTCTATGCCGGGTAACATGGCTAGAATTAAAGGAAGTAACAAAACCATGATGATAGGTGAGACCTTGCTTTGTGCTTCTTTAAAGGTTGTTGCTCCAGAAACTAGCATAATAATTAACCCAGAAAGGAATAATGAAAGTGGAATCAATAGCAACAAGATTAAAGTGATAGATTGAAAATTCAGCATCTCATTAATCACCATTTTAAAGTCATCAGGTATGTCGATAAATTTTAGCCCGACTATTAAGCCAACAATATTTAACAAAGCTGGTATGAAGCCTAAAAGAGAGGCGACAACCGTTTTGCCAAACAATACTTTAAATTTTGAGATAGGTAGCGAAAGCGTTGTTTCTATAGTTTTTCGTTCTTTTTCACCAGTCACTAGATCAATACCAGCGAGCATACAACCACCCCACATTGTTAGAATAAATAGATAAGGGATAAAACCTCCAACTTTTTTTCCGATGAGTTCTTTTTGTTCGCCAATTTCAACATAGCTTTCTTTGAAAGGTGTCAATTGTTCAGATGAAATATGTAATTCAGCCATTCGTTTTTCTGTCAATGTTCCGCTGTACTCCTTTAGCATTCTAGAAACACGACCATTCACATTGTCTTTAGAGCCATTGCGATGTATTTCAACAGAGGTTGTTTCTAAACTATCAACATGAGTTTTAAAACTGCTAGGAAAAACAATCGCTGATTGTATAGTTTCATCATCAATCAAAGTTTTAAAATCAATTGATTCGGTATAAATAGTAACTTGGTTTAAAGTATCTCTCTCAACCAATTTCATAAAAGCTTCAGGAGCATTTACTAAACCAATTTTAATTGACTTTTCTTGATTATTTTTCTGAATCATGTCCATCACTTTGATACTTCCAAACATAAGAATGGGAAGCATTAGCATGGGTAATATTATGGAGTTGACTAGCGTTTTCCTGTCTCTAAGAAGCTCAGTCAGTTCTTTCTTTATAATTATGAATAGGTCTCTCATCTTAGGCTTCTTTTACTCTATTAATGAATTCTTGGGTAAGGTTGTCGGCTTTCATCTCTTTCTTGAAATTGTCAAAAGAATCATTGTAGATGATTGAGCCCTTGTTAATGATAGCAAGATCATCGCAAAGCAAATCTACCTCGCTCATAATATGTGATGAGAAAATAACAGTCTTGTTGTTTTGTTTTGATTCTCTAATGAGATCAATAATGCTGTCGGCTGTAATAACATCAAGACCAGAAGTAGGTTCATCAAAAATTAAAACCTCAGGGTCATGAATTAAGGTGCGTGCAATTGAAACCTTTTGTTTCATACCTGTACTCATCTGTCCCATTCGTTTTTTACGAAATTCATTAATACCTAATTTTTCAAAAAGATATTCTTTACGCTCTTTGAGTTCAACATCTGATAGTCTATAAAGTTTTCCGAAAAAATCAATAGTTTCATCAGGATTCAAGCGTTCGTAAAGTCCTGTTGAGCCTGTTAAAAATCCGATACGCTTTTTGACTTCATCATTACCCTGCGAAATATCTACTCCGTCTACAATTGCAGTTCCCGAAGTGGGATTAATTATTCCGGCAATCATTCGTAAGGTTGTAGTTTTCCCTGCTCCGTTAGGGCCAAGTAATGAAAAGATCCTTCCTGGTTTACATTCAAAAGAAACTTTGTTCACAGCATTTACCGTAACCGTTTCTTTTTTAAATCCTTTTCCAGTTTTTGTGGTGAAGGATTTTGTTAGATTATCTATTTGAATCATTTAGGTAGTTTGTTTGAATACTCTTTGTTAGTTACGAAAATCTAAAAATGTT
>CALLIG010000074.1 GCA_938009735.1 uncultured Flavobacteriaceae bacterium | reverse complement strand
TCTTCAAAAACTGGAATATGCAGGCTTTGTTGGTTGATGTTGCTATAGCTGATTCTGTTGGAGTAAATAGAAGTTGGGATAATTATGTAACTCACGCTAAAGCACAGCCAGATTTATTTTCGCTTTGTTCTTCATTGATAGCTGTTGGAATCGATACTCCTGATTTTGCTAATTCTCAAATTGATCGTCTAAAAAAAGAAATTGCGCAGGGTGCTAGAATGGTTAAAGTATGGAAGAATTTCGGTATGGTGACCAAAGATGCATCCGGAACATTTATACAGATAGATGATGCACGTTTACAACCCATTTGGGATTTTCTTTCGAAACAAAATATTCCAGTAATGGCGCATATAGGTGAACCTGTTCAAGCATGGCGCCCACTTGATGATAAGAATAATCCGCATTTTGGCTACTATTCAGACCATCCAGAGTATCATGCATACAAGCACCCAGAAATTCCATCTTATGAAACCATAATTACAGCTCGTGATAATTGGATAGCGTCTAACCCAGACTTAAGAATTTTATGCGCTCATATGGGTAGTATGTCACATGATGTTGAAATGGTTGCTGAACGATTAGATAAATATCCGAATATCTATGTAGAGCCGGCTGCTCGCTTTGGTGATTTGGTTGGTCAAGATTCTGAAAAAGTAAAAGCTTTCTTTGAAAAATACCAAAACCGTATCATGTTCGGTACAGACTACGGAACTTCAAGTCCGCAAGAGGAAAAATCTAAGGAGGATTTAACTAGCGAAGAATATAACCTTCAAGAAAATTACCAACGATTATGGACTTATGTGGCTACAAAGGATTCAGTAGCCGAACGAGGTCAAAAAAATATCGGATTAGGTCTTTCGAAAGAAGTATTGAATAAATTCTATTATCAAAACGCTGTTGATTTTTTAAAGCTGCAATAAATTAAAACCATATGTTGAATTTCAAAAGAAGCTTATTTTTCAACACGTTATTCATAGGGTTTGTTTTAATGGGTTGCAAAGAAGCACCAGAACCTGAAAATTTACCACCTAATATTCTGTGGATTTACCTAGAGGATACCTCGCCACTCTTAGGTAGCTATGGTGCTACTTTAATAGAAACTCCGAATATTGATAAACTTGCAAAACAGGGTACGTTGTACACAAATACAATAATGCCAGTACCGGTTTGTTCTCCTGTTCGTTCGAGCATCATAACAGGTGTAATGGCAACTACTACGGGTACTCATAATCATCATAGTTCTCGTACCCCTGAATCTGCGATTTATTTGCCAGAACATATTCAGACAATCCCTGAGGTATTTAAAAAGGCAGGCTATTTCGCATTTAATAATGGGAAAGATGATTATAATTTCACCTATAATCGAAAGGACTTGTATGATCAAGAATATATGGAACATCCTTTATATGGAAAAAAAGGAGAGCATATTGCTTATTCAGAAATGGCTAATAATCAACCGTTCTTTGGGCAAATTCAAATGTCTGGCGGAAAGGAAATATTCAAAGCTGATTTTAAAGCTGGAGTTAAAGTACCGATGGATAGATCGAAGATTGAACTGCCACCATATCTGCCAAATCATCCAGCTATAGTTGAAGAGTATGCCAATCATTTAGATGCCATTCAAGTGACGGATAAAAAAGTTGGTGATATAATGAAATCATTAGCAGAGAATAAATTACTCGATAATACTATTGTATTATTTTTCTCTGACCATGGCATGCGATTGACACGACACAAACAATTCTTGTATGATGGTGGTTTGAAAGTGCCATTGATTATTGCAGATTTTAGAAAAGACAAAGCAATCAAAGTTGGTGCAATTAATGAAGACTTAATTAGCGGATTAGATCTTGGAACAAGTTCTTTGGCCTTGGCTGATATAGCTATTCCTGATTATATGGAAGGAAAGAATATGTTTGATGATGCAGCTGTAAAGCGAGAGTATGTAATTTCAACGCGTGATCGTTGTGATTTTACCATTGATAGAATACGATCTGTTCGTTCGAAAGAATTCAAATACATACGCAATTTCATGACAGATCGCCCTTATTTGCAGCCCACATATATGGATGTTCAAGGAGTTGAATTTGTAACTGTAATGAAGCAATTACATGATGAAGGAAAGTTAAATGAAGCTCAAGACAAATTCTTATCAGATGTAAGACCATCCGAAGAACTTTATGATATAGTTAATGACCCCTTTGAAATCAACAACTTAGCGGAAGATGCTAATCATTCTAAAACTTTAGCAACCTATGCCGGTGTATTGGAAAAATGGATTGCTGATACCGATGACAAAGGTCAGTATCCGGAAAATAAAGAAGGCTTAAAATTGATGTTAGGAATTTGGGGTGATTATGCGGTAAACCCAGAATATGAAGCATTACGAAAAGAGTTGCCTAATTTATCAGGGTCTCAGCTGTCTTTGAAGAATGCTAAATTTCAAAAAATCGTAGATTAAAGCTGTTTTTTAATTAATTTTATTCCTTCCAAAAATCACACTTTCTTGTATAAAAATCTAATAGTTTCAGTCTTGTTGTTTAATGTACTTTTTTTAAGTGCACAAACTGCTATTTCAGGATATTTAGATACAACTAATACTGAACCAAATCAAGAAATCTATCTTTCTCAAATTGCAATTGGAGATATTGGTAGTTATGATCAAGTAAAGAAAATAGCAATTTCTAAAATTGATGAAAACGGTTTCTTTCACTTCAATAAAGAACTAATTTCTGATAAAAACGCAATATATCTACTGCATGTCAATCGTATTGATCAAAACATAAAAGATAATTTTCATGATGATCAATTGTTCATTCTTTCAAAAACTGATAGCATTCATTTTAGGAAGAGTGTTGTGCCATTTAGTCAATATGTAAATACGAATGTGGCCGATAGGGAATGGCAAAAATTGAGAAGTTTTGAAGAGCGACTGCGACCCTTTGGGACTAAAAATAGAGATAGCCTTTCCGCAGCATATTTAGGAAATTTAAAAACTTACACAAAAGACTCTCTTGAAATCTTAATGGTCAAGTTAATTGGTATCAAACAGCTTGATCAGAAAGAATTATTAGAAAAAGATATTATCAAAAACCCTGAATATTATGTAGCACTTTTGAATGAATTAGTGCTAAGTGATATTGAACGTTCAGAATACTTATTCTTAGAAAATAAACTAGCTTTTTTAACTACTGAAGTGGCTGAAAATAAATATACTTTGAGTAAAATTATTATCGTTTTGTTAGGGCTAGTCGTCGTTGGTTTGATATTTATGATGTATAGATTGAAGTATAGAAAAAATCAAGACGTTATTGCTGATTTGAGTAAACAAGAAAAGAATATTCAAGGGCTAATTATAGCAGGTTTGAGTAATAAAGAAATTGCAAATGAGCTTTTTATTAGTTTGAGTACAGTTAAAACGCATATTACTAATATCTATAGTAAGTTGAAAGTGTCAAATCGTCAAGAACTATTGCAAAAAACACAAAACATATAGGGGTACTAGTACTTATTTCAGACCCCTATTCTTTCATTATTTTCTTATTCTAGATTTCCTTTGAGCGTAATCACGTTTAAATGACTTCACATTATTACCGTATTTGGAACATTCGCTTAGGGTGGATTGTTTTTACTGTTGCTCTTATCGTGTACAGCCTAACCGTAGAGCCTACAGTAAGTTTTTGGGATGCTGGGGAGTATATTGCTACTTCTGCTAATTTAGGAGTAGCGCATCCACCAGGAGCGCCTCTATTGCAAATGATAGGAGCGTTTTTTGCTCTTTTTGCTTATGATAAAACTCAAGTGGCCTTCATGGTGAACTATGTGTCCGTTATATCTTCTTCTTTTACCATACTTTTTCTTTTTTGGACAATCACAAATTTGCTTAAGAAACTGGTAGGTTATGGAGAAGATTATTCAGAAAAAAGGCTAATGATTTTAGGAAGCGGTATAGTTGGTTCACTTGCCTTTACATTTTCTGATAGTTTTTGGTTCAATGCAACAGAAACTGAAGTGTATTCAATGGCTAGTTTGGTTATGGCTTTGCTCTTATGGTTGGGTCTAAAATGGGCGGATAATCTGTATGAGCCACGAGGAAACAAATGGCTGTTGCTAATCTCATTCGTAGTGGGCTTAACTTTCGGTATTCAGTTTATGGGGTTTTTGGCGATTCCTTCGATAGGGTTATTGTATTATTTCAAAGTCTATAAAAAGGTAACAGTCAAGAATTTTCTAATTGCAAATATTGCCGTTGTTTCAGTTTTAATGCTAGTCTTTAAATTCTCACTCACCTACGTACTTAAGCTTTTTGGATGGAGTGAAGTGTTCTTTGTAAACTCTTTCAATCTTCCTTTTAATTCGGGTAGTTTGATTATGGGCTTGGCTTTGTTATTCGGTTTTTACTTTGTACTTCGGTTCACAAAAAGAAAGGGATTCAGAATAGCTAACACAGTTGTCCTATCCATGTTGTTTTTGCTATTAGGTTTTTCATCTTGGCTAATGCTTCCTATTCGTGCAGGTTCAAAGGTCACAATTAATGAAAATGATCCGTCAGATGCGCGTTCACTTTTAGCATATTATAATCGAGAACAATACCCAAGTACCGATAGCCCTTTTTATGGGGCCTATTATTCTGATATGTTTGCTTCTGAGCATCCAGATAAAGATGATCAACCTAAGTACCAACGAAACGAAAAATCAGGGAGCTATGAAATTATAAATAAGTATAAACAGGCCCGGAGGGGTTCAAATGAAAAGCATATGGGTTGGTTGCCACGAATGTGGAGTGATACTAATGCAGAAAACTATATGGAATATTATGGGATGCTTGAATTTACCATAAAATCAAAATATCGTTCAAATTCTGAAGTTAAAGGAGCCATTCAAAAGATTCGTCTAAAACAGCAGGAAGGAGAATTAACTGCAGGACAATACATTCGCTTTTTGAAAGACATGAATGATTATATTGATGTAACACCGCCAACACTTTTAGATAATTTTAAATTCATGATGCATTATCAGTTTGGGTATATGTATTGGCGATATTTTATGTGGAACTTTGTTGGCCGAGAGAATGATGAGCAAGGCAGATTTGATGGTAATGGAGATTGGATTAGTGGTATTAATGTAATTGACGATTTATTGGTAGGTAGTCAAGAGAATTTGCCGTCTATCGTTCAGAATAACAAGGCAAGAAACACCTATTTTTTTTTACCTCTTGTATTAGGAATTATAGGTTTGGTATTTCAAATTTTAAAAAACCCGAAACAATTTTGGGTTTTGTTCGTGTTTTTTATTTTTGCAGGAATAGCTATTCAATTTTATACAAACCCAGTTATATTTCAACCAAGAGAACGCGATTATTCTTTGGTAGGATCATTTTACATTTTCGCAATTTGGATTGGTTTAGGGGTGTACGGATTATATGATGAATTTCGTAAAATCAGTAATGCTAAAGTGTTAGTGCCATTGATATTATGTATTTGCTTGTTAGCAGTTCCGGGTTTAATGGCCAATCAAAATTGGGATGATCATGATCGATCGAATCGGTATACGGCCCTTTCAATGGCGAAGGCCTACTTAGATTCCACGAAAAAAGATGCTGGCTCAATTCTTTTTACTATTGGTGATATTGACACTTTTCCGTTGTGGTATGCTCAAGAGATTGAAAATTTCCGTACCGATACACGAATTATCTGCACCCCCTATTTTAGCACAGATTGGTATATAGATCAAATGAAACGAAAGGCTTATAAGAGCGCTCCTATACCGTCACAGTTGACTCACGATTTGTATCAATATGGTTCACGAGACGTTCTTTATTATGTGGGTTTGACAGATAAACGCTGGCCAATTCAAGACTTTATGAAATGGGTGGGAAGTAATAAGCAGCAGACTAAAGTCAAAAGTCTGATGGAAAAACAAGATCGAGACATTAGTGGCTATTCAGAAAGTTATTTAGATGCTGTTTTTTATCCTACCAATAAGATAAGAGTGCCTGTAAATAGGAATAGGGTATTGGAAACAGGCTTGGTAAAAGAGAAAGATTCTGCTGAAATAGTAGATTATATTGATATTGATTTACCAGAAACTGGTATTTCAAAAGGACAAATGATGATGTTAGATATTATTGCAAATAATGATTGGCAACGACCAATATATTTTTCAGGTGGAAGTTATGATGAAGAAGAGTATATATGGATGACCGATTATCTTCAACTTGACGGATTAGTTTACAAGTTGGTGCCTATCAAAACTAAAAATGCGAGTATTCTTGATAGGGGTCGCATTGATACTGATTTGATGTTTGATATTGTTAAAAATTGGGAATGGGGTAATTCTGGTAATCATGATATTTATCATGACCCTCAAACTAGAAGGCAAGGTGTATCTTATCGAATAACCTTAGCTCGTTTGCTTGAAAAACTCTTGAAAGAAAAAAAAATAGAGAAAGCAAAAGAAGTAGTCGAAATTGCAATGACTAACATTCCGATTGAGTATTTCGGATTCTACACATATGTTGAACCTTTTATAGATGGGTATTATAAGGTAGGTGAAACAAAAAAGGCTAGAATGGCGTATGATAAATTAAAGACTATATACCAAGAACAATTATCATATTATACAAAAATGTCAATAGAGGAACAATATGAAAATATAGAAGCTATTTTTAGGAATATACAAGCCTATCAAAGAAATATAGATATTATCATTAAAAATGATGATATGGAATTGGCGGATAAGGAGGTGCCAGATTTTAATCAATATTTAAGCCAATTCAATCAGTTTATTGAATAAAATTAGTCTCTTGATATGTGGTTATTTCTTAATTTGAACAAAAATAAAAACAATATGAAAAACATGCTTATTCTTGCAGCAATACTGATTTTGAGTTCGGTTACATCACCAACTTTAGCTCAAGATGATGTTTTTATTAAAGATTATTTAGAACGTTTAGAGAATTCCCGTAGGTATTTAATTCTTTTAGCAGAGAACATGCCAGAAGATAAATATGACTTTAAAGCAACACCAGAATCAAAGACCTTTGCTGAAAACTTAATGCATATTGGGTATGCTTTAGATTGGCATAGTCAGTCTTTATTGGGTGGGCGTGATTCTAGAGATTGGAGAACTGATACTACTTTTGTTGCTGCCGATAAATCAAAGAAAGAAATGATTGCAAGAATTGATAAAACATTTGATGAAGCCATCAAGTTAATGGTCACATTTGATACAATGCAATTTGATGATAGGCTTGATTATCTGGGATTAAATAGAACAAAAAGACAAATTTTCTTGTTGTTAGCAGACCACATTTCACATCACAGAGGGCAAATGATTGTGTATATGAGATTAAATGGGCTCACTCCCCCGAGATACGTGCTCTATCAATAATAAAAATAATTTTTGTTTAATGAATATTTGTTATCTTTAAACAAAAATATTGTTATGAAAAAGTTAGTTGTTGCTATTTTATTTTTAGGTATGTCCGGTACGAGTTTGCAAGCACAAGAAATCACGGTCTTTCCAAGTACATTCGGAGTTGAATTTTATCAAGATCAAGAAAAACTTAATTGGAAGGAAGTAGACGCATTGATGATGGGTAATTCTGTATCTGAAATGCATTGGAAAAAGTCAAAAAAGAAAATGTTTGGCGGAATGATATTCGGAGCCGTTAATTTTGGTGCTGGAATTTGGGCGATATCAAATGAGATAAATAACAAGCCTATCACCGAACCCATGATTGCTTTTGGAGCAAGTGCATTGATTGGTTCTATATTTGCCAATTCGGCTTTAAAGAATAAAAAGATGGCGATTTTGAAGTATAATGATAGTGTCGGCAATGAAACTTCATTTTATTTAGCTCCTGAAATCAACGAGAATGGATTTGGCCTCGCTTTAAAATTTTAACGAATTTTATACAAATCGAAAAAAAATTGTGCAAAAAGGCGATTTTTAAATATAATTCATACATTAGCACAAGTTTAAGTGAACCATGATTAATCAATATTTTTTTAACAGATTCTTTTTTTACTTCTTTTTTGAAAGAAGTACGGGACTGTTGTAGCATATTGAAAAAATACCAACAATTAAAGTCCCATTCAAAATGGGGCTTTTTTTTGTTCGTGTTTTTTAAGAAGATAAAAGTATAATGAGTTTAAGAATAGCCATTCAAGGAATTAAAGGTTCGAACCATCACCAGGTGGCCAAGGACTATTACGGAGACGATATTGAGTTAGTTGAATGCCTATCTTTTGATGCATTGGTTGATCAACTTGCTAATGGTTCTGCGGATAAGGGTATTATGGCTATTGAAAATTCAATTGCAGGTTCTATTATTCCGAATTATAATCTAATTTATCATAATGATCTTCATGTTATTGGAGAACACTATTTAAATATACATCACCATTTGATGGTATTAAAAGGGCAAACTATTGAAGATATAACAGAGGTTCGTTCACATCCTATGGCGCTGTTACAATGTAAAGAATTCTTTAGAAAATATCCATATATCAAATTAGTCGAAGATGTCGATACAGCTGAACCTGCGAAACGTATTCAAGAGGAGCATTTAAAACATGTGGCTGCTGTTGCACCTAGCGTTTCTGCTGAATTGTATGGGTTGGACATCGTAGCGGCAGACATACAGACCATTAAGAATAATTCCACTCGTTTTATCATTGTAAAAACGAAGCGCAAAGAGTTACCTAAAGAGGATATTAACAAAGCTTCAATTCGATTTTTAACTGATCATAAACGCGGTAGCTTAGCTGCTATACTTAATGTAATGAGTGATTGTAATTTGAATTTGACAAAAATTCAAAGCCTTCCTATAATTGAATCTCCTTGGAAATATGCCTTCTTTGTTGACGTGACATTTGATGGTTTTGAAAAGTTTGAAAAAGCAAAAGCATTGCTGAACATCATGTCTGAAGACTTTAAAGTATTAGGTGAATATAAAAATGCGAGAGCATGATACAGACGGCAGATAGACTAAAAACGGTACAAGAATATTACTTCTCTAAAAAGTTGAGAGAGGTACGTGGACTTATGGCTAAAGGTCGTCCTATTATAAATATGGGTATTGGAAGTCCTGATTTGGCACCTTCTGAAAATGTAATTACTGCAATTCAGAATGCAGTTACTGACAACGGTGCACACCAATATCAAAGTTATCAAGGATTGCCAGAATTGCGAGAAGCGATTTCAGAATTCTACAATGCAAAATTTGGTGTAACTGCTGATCCTGCAAACGAGATTTTACCGTTAATGGGTTCTAAGGAAGGCATTATGCATATCAGTATGGCCTTTTTAAATGAAGGTGATGAAGTTTTGATTCCTAATCCGGGTTATCCGACCTATACTGCAGTAAGCAAACTTGTAGGTGCTGTACCTCAGTATTATGATTTGGTAGCAGATAATGGATGGTTTCCTGACTTAGAAGAGTTGGAAAAAGAAGATTTATCTAAGGTTAAAATAATGTGGTTGAGTTATCCGCATATGCCAACTGGGGCGACAGCAACAAAACTGCAGTTTGAGAAATTGATAGCTTTCGCTCAGCGAAACAATATTCTATTAATCAACGACAATCCATATAGTTTTGTTTTGAATGACAATCCGACAAGTATTTTGAGTATCGATGGTGCTAAAGAAGTTGCTTTAGAATTGAATTCATTAAGTAAAACCTTCAATATGGCCGGTTGGCGTGTTGGAATGGTTTTAGGGAGTGAAGAAAACTTGAATTCGATATTAAAAGTAAAAACTAATATGGATTCTGGTATGTTCTACGGAATTCAAAAAGGGGCAATTGCCGCTTTAGGAAGTTCTCAAGAATGGTTTGATAATTTGAATAGCGTGTATTCAAGACGTAGAGAATTAATGTTGCGGCTTGTGAAAAAACTTGGTTGTACGTCAGATGCTACAGCTGTAGGAATGTTCGTTTGGGCAAAGTTGCCTTATGGAGTGCCATCGGCAGAAGAATTTATAGATAATATTTTATACGATAAAGATATTTTCATCACGCCAGGAACAATTTTCGGGAGTAATGGTGAAGGATATATTCGATTTTCACTTTGTGTGACAGAAGAGAAAATTCAAGAAGCGATAGATAGGTTTTGAAAGTACGCGGTATAAAATTAGAGATAAGAAGAAAAAAATATAAAATTTTAACGTCTACAGTCTAAGTAAAAAATGAATGTATTTGTAATCGGTATCGGATTAATTGGAGGGTCTTTCGCGAAAGACATCAAGCTAATTATGCCTGATTCTAAAATCTTTGGTATTGATGCTAGTGATTCGCATTTAGAAGAAGCCCTTGCTTTGAAGTTGATAGATGAGAAGTCTAGTTATAATGATCTCGAATTAGCTGATATGGTAATTGTTTCGATTCCTGTAGATGTATTGGTTACCGAGCTTCCTAAAATACTAGACGCGGTTAATGATGACTGCGTTGTATTTGATGGCGGTTCGACAAAGAATTTGATTTGTAAGCAGTTAGAAGAACATCCGAAGAGAAGAAATTATTTAGCATGTCACCCTATTGCAGGTACTGAATTTTCAGGACCGTCTGCAGCGATTGAAGGTTTATATAAAGGGAAGACAAATATCATCTGTGAAGTAGAGAAAACAGCTTTCAAATTACAAGAAAGAGCATTAGAGTTATTTCAGAAAATGGGTATGCGTATTCGATATATGAACCCTGATGCACATGATAAGCATATTGCCTATGTGTCGCATTTATCTCACATTAGTTCTTTTATGTTAGGTAAGACGGTGATTGAGAAAGAGAAAAATGAGCGTGATATTTTTGATATGGCAGGTTCAGGTTTTGAGAGTACCGTGAGGTTGGCAAAAAGTTCACCAGCAATGTGGGCACCTATTTTTAAGCAGAACAAAAACAACGTTGTTGAGACACTAGAAGAATATATTCAAAACCTCGAAGAATTTAAGCAAATGCTTCTTGATGATAATTTTGAAGGTATTTATAATGAAATGAACAACACGAATAAGATTAAAGAAATATTGAATGGTATTCCTTTAAATAAAAAGTAATTAGAGTACAGAATAAAAACAATTAATATTAATATTTAAATGGATAAAGAAACAAGTTGGTGAAAAAATTTAAAACCTTTACCCTTCACCTTTTTGTCCTTTATCGTAAATCAAAGTAATGGAGAATAAAAAAGAAATGAGAACATGGTTGGATGATATGGGTTTAGACCATCCACTAGTAATAGCAGGACCATGTAGTGCGGAAACCGAAGAGCAGGTATTAAGAATAGCGCATAGCTTGAAAGATACTGATGTAAATTACTACAGAGCTGGTATTTGGAAACCAAGAACTCGCCCAGGAAATTTTGAAGGCGTTGGTGCTTTAGGTTTAAAATGGCTTCAGAAAGTAAAAGAAGAAACAGGTTTGAAGACTGCTACTGAAGTTGCAAATAGAGCTCACGTAGAGTTGGCTTTAGAGCACGATGTAGATTTACTTTGGATTGGCGCTCGCTCAACTGTAAGTCCGTTTATCATGCAAGAATTGGCAGATGCTTTGGCTGGTACAGATAAGATTGTATTAGTTAAAAATCCTGTGAATCCTGATTTAGCTTTGTGGTTAGGAGGAATCGAAAGATTGCATACCGCTGGCATTAAAAAATTAGGAGCAATTCATAGAGGTTTTTCAACATATGAAAAGTCTAAATATAGAAACATTCCAGAATGGCAATTAGCTATTGAGTTTCAAAATAAATTCCCTGATTTGCCATTGATTAATGATCCATCACATATTACAGGAAAGCGTGATATGATTTTTGATGTTTCTCAAACAGCATTAGATTTGAACTTTGATGGTTTGATGATTGAAACACATCACGACCCAGATAACGCATGGAGTGATGCCGCTCAACAAGTTACTCCTGACAGATTAGTTCAAATCATGGAAGATTTGAAAATTAGAAAAGAGTCTGACCCAGAGGCTGAGTACAATAATCAGTTGGGTAACCTGAGAGCTCAAATTGATATTATCGATAATTCTATTATCGAAACATTAGGAAAGCGCATGAAGGTTTCTGACGGAATTGGAGCTTTAAAAAAATCTAAAAACGTAGCTGTTTTACAGTCTAATCGTTGGAATGAGATTTTAGGCAAGATGATTTTAGAAGGTGAAACAAAAGGATTAAGCGAAGAGTTTGTACTTCGTATGTTCAAAGCGATTCATCAAGAGTCAATTAACCACCAAGAGAAGATTGTGAACGCTTAGTGAATAAAATAGTAATTTTAAAAGCCGCTATCAATTAATTGATAGCGGCTTTTTTATTGTGTCTTTATAATATTTGATAAGAAATAATTATTCCTTTTTAAAAATGTATCGCGTAATGAAAATTCCTTGTCCATCATCACCGCCAGCATTCGCTTCAACACCGCTGGTTACAAATATTAATTCCCAGCCATCTTTAAGCATATCAGTCAGTTTGGAAGAAATTACAGCGTCATTTGCGGCAATATTTTGGAAACGAATACCTGCGATATTATAAAAATTCAGCAATTTAGTTTCTTCAAAATTCTTTACTCGAATATCTCCTCTTTTAGATTTGTTTCTAGTGTTGTCTTCTTCAGTTTGAGTTGACGTAAATTCACCATAATTTTTTTCTTCTTGTCCATCAACAATACGCGAACGGCCTAATCCACTTGGCACAATTGATTC
>CALLIG010000073.1 GCA_938009735.1 uncultured Flavobacteriaceae bacterium | reverse complement strand
GCCTGGATCTAATGTCCCAGGACTTATCTTATATTGATTCGCTTGAACACCGGCAAAATAATCAAATTCATTGTTTACTTTTTTCGAGAACTCTGATATATAACTCAGGTAATTAATTTTTGCGGTGTACTCAATTTCGTTATCACTATCCTGTTCAGGAAAAATCGTTTTAGGCGTATAATTACTGTATACTAAAATGTTTCTTAGGTTAGACTCATCGCCAAAAGTATGCGTCCAATTTAGTGTTCCATTCAAGGTTCGCAAGTCATATTGGTTATTTTCAGCATTTATATTTCCAATCTGACTAATTAGATCTAGCTGATAAAAATCTTTACTATAAAAACCTGTTAGCGATACTTGATCGTTCTCTGTTGGCAGGTATAATAGCTTCATGGTGCTGTCATAGAAATTTGCCTTAGTATTTTTCAGTCGCTCAGATAATAATGGGATCAAGAAACCCGTAAGACCAGCACGAGCACCAATATTAAGCATTAACTTATCTTTAATCAAAGGTGTCTCAAGATTCAAACGGCTTGAAACTAGACCTATTCCACCTGAAAATTTTGTTTTATCTACATAAGGGTTCTTTACTTTAACATCTAACACCGAAGTTATTCTACCACCGTAGCGCGATGGAATGTTTGCTCTGTACAAATCAACTGTTGAAATCATATCAGGTGTGAACACAGAGAATAAACCAAATAAATGAGTTGGATTAAATACCGGAGCATAATCATATAAGAGTAAGTTTTGATCTAGAGAACCACCTCTAACGGAAAGTCCGTTACTAACTTCACCTGCATTGTTTACTCCTGCAACCAAAGTCATACCTCTTAAAACATCAAATTCACCAACGGCTGCTGGTAATTTTTTTAAAGTCTGAGCATTAATTTGTAATGCGCCCATTTGAGGCGTTTCAACATTATCAAGTCTTCGCTTGGCTCTAACTATCACTTCTGACAACTGCTCTTCAGCAGCTGCTAATTTTACTACTAAGGCTGTTCTTTTATTTAATACAAGTGTACGAACATCATCTTTATAGCCTATAAAGGAAACATTAATACTATAAGTATCTTCAGGAAGTTCTAAAGAGAGTCTACCTGCATCATTAGTTACTCCGCCACAATTACATGGCGTAATTGCAATCTGCGCATCTTGCAAAGGGTTCCCAGTATCCTCCGCAATAACTTCAAAAGAAAGGGTGTATTCTTGAGCACTCATAACAAAAGAGCTAAGCACCAAGATGGAAAACAATAAGGAAGCAGTTAATTTTCTGATCATATATGTACTTTTCTGGCTTATTGTATTTCCCACTTTTCGGGTTGAACACCTGTTCTTTCTTTATTTTCTACACAAGGGGCAATTACGGTTGCAGGAGGCGGATATGGTGAAGCGATCTGAGGTTCAAAAACCGGTGCCTGACTCGTTTCTATTGCAGAACCCTCAATTAGATTTCTATTAATAAATATCGAAGCAGATGAAGTGGCAGCGGCGGTAAATCTCCCGAAAACAAAATCTTCATCATCATCAGGATTAAAAAGATTACCTACTAGAGCAGCAGGTGGAGGAGCATTTAGACCACTATTATTATCTACAACATCCTTCAGCACTTTAAAGTAATTATAAGCAGCTGGTGTAATTGAAAATTGCTGTACTTCAACAACCATATTCTCCTTATTATACAAGAGTAGGTCACCAACAGGAAATTTATTTATCGTTTTACCATCTGAAAAGCGATCATCATAAATTGTCACGGATTCCGGAAACCGAATACGCCAGCAATCAATATCACATGCATAGTCAAAATAACGCGGTCTAAAATTAGCTATATCGACTGGGGTACATTCACCATCTCTCCAAACAGCCTCAAAGCATTTCTCACAGAAATCTAAATTCTCATAAGACTTATAGGTCCAATAATAATAGTTTTCAGTATTAGCTGGATCTTCAAAATCAATAGATACTTCATGCCCAGGTACAAATTTTCCTCCTAAATTATCTCTAAAAACAAGCTCAGAATCATATCGGACTTCAATATTAGTAATTGGTACTGGCTCTAGAACCTGTTCTGGAGCAGATTCAATTCTCTTACCATTAGCCAAAAGAATATTCAATTTCCATTGATCGCCAGGTTGAACAACAAAATCATCTGGTGGTAAATATGATTTTCTAATTTCGGTTAGAGCTACAATTTCTCCTGTACTCGTATTTTCAAAATTAACGGTAGCGCCCTCTACAAAATTTACCACATAAACACCAAACTCTATAGTTGATTGATTGATAGTAACAAATGAAGCTTTTGGAATAGTAGATGCAATACTCTCAACAAATACGAGTCCTTCGATAAATTCAAACTCAGGCTCTACCGCATCAATACAAGATGTAAGAAATAGCGATGAGAAATAGAAGCAAATTACTTTCAGGCTTATGAAAATCAATTTCTTACTTCTATTCATATTGTATTTGTTTATTTATATGACTGAGCGGAAGACTCAATCAATTTCACCTAAGATCTAAAAGTAATACTAAATATGTAAAAAAAGATCATAAAAAAAGCCCTTTTGAAAATTCAAAAGGGCTTTTTTTATATGTGATATGTTGTACTAGATCTTTTCAAAAATTAATTCTCCCTCACCATCAAAGTTTGGAATATCAAGATCTGTAGCATTTGCACTCATAATGTCGCCATCAATTGAAACACGCACCTCCACAATTGTACCACCTGAATCTATCGTTGTTAAGGTAGTTCCGTCAAAAGTATAGGTACTAGTCTCCGTGTCACTTTGAGTTGGACATGGCACAACTAAACCTGTCGCAGTAGCATTAATCTCAAGATAATCTACAGCGTTCTCAGCAATGAGACTTAGATTTTCATTAAATGTGAATTTAATAATATAACAATCTTCTGCAGTTAAGTTGGCTAAAATTTCAGCTCCTAAATTTACACTTGAATTATTTGAGTTAGTGGCTTTAAATTCTGTCGCTTGCCAAGAGCCTATTATTGCACTTTCATCGGATTGTTCGTTATCAGATTTATCATCATCCTTTGAACATGAAAAAGACAATGCTGTAATAATAAATAGGAATACTAAGTTACGTTTCATTTCGTTGAATTTTTTTTGAGACTTATATACCCTAAAAACGCTAATCTCCATCATATATTACAAAAAATTAGTTTTTAACTATAACACAAAACGATAGGTAGCTTTGATAAGAAAAGTGTTATCCATTTTCTGATTTAAAATTTGCCCATCTAGATTTCTTCCTAAAGAATCCATAGCATCTCCAAAACCATTGACTCCTTGTGACCAAACCAAAAATATTTCTGATCCCGGTATGTATTCCCAACGCATCACTAAATTCGATCTGAATTGCACAAAGGCAAAATCAGGATCATCAATTTCATAATCTATAATTCCATCCACATCTTCATCAACTAAGTATGATCCTTCGTTATTAATTCGTGAGATTTGGTTCGCATTATAAAGTGTAACACGCTCATTTATATCTTCAGCTATCGGATTATTTACAAAATTGAAATCGGTATAAGTCCCTCTGGAAATAAAAGGTTGACCATAAAATTGAATAGATAGATTTGGATTTATACTGTAGTTAAACCGGAGTGAGGTGCTAAACGTTCGCTGATCAATATTTGCGGTAATATAACGCGGTGTTCCGTTAAAATTCAACTCATCAACATATTGAGTTCGATTAGGATTCTCCTCATATTCGATTTCAGCCGATAAGCTAAAAGCATCGAAAGGCTGATACCTTAATCTTAATACATAACGAATTAAGGAAAAATTATCTTGTGCAGCTTGACTATTTACATAGCCAAGAACCATATTGAATTTTTTTCTTGTATCAGATCCCGCAAAAACGTAGTAAAAATTTTCATCACCCCATCGCCAGCGAGGGCCGCCTCTTAAAACTGTATTTGAAAAAATTCGTGGTTTATGTGCTCCACCAACCTCGGTAAACCAGTTATTCTTATAGTTAATAAAACCCTCAGTTTGATATTGAATTCTATTATAATTGCCTTCAAAATCAAAAGTAGTAAACTGCTCAAAACTAACTTGAGCCCTCCTATAAAGACTCGTAGGTTTTAAAAACAAATACTCTACTTCTGCAAATTGTTTTATTTCATCAGCCTGACGAAGAAATCCTACATCATTTAATTCCAATTCAGGAGAACGCCAAATAACTCCTCCATTGTAACGCCAGTTGCCGCCACCTATTTTTCCAGCTTCAAGTTTACCACCTGTTCCTGTTAAAGAAGTTCTGTTTTCATCAACAGAAACATGACTAGCATCAGCTCTTTGAAATAGATGGGTTAAACTTTGTTGGGTTCGTGTAATCGAAGCTGCAGTACCATTCACATTACTCGCCACCATATTACCTTCAATATAATAGTTACGGTCATTCCAGTTATGCTTAAAATCTACACCACCAGTATATGCTGATTTATGCAAAAAATTAAGGTTATCGGGCAGTCTTCTATTCGTTGCGGTAAAAATCCCTCCTATAAAAGTATTCCGTTGGTTAAAATCTTTTTGGGCGCGACCTACCAAATAATTTGTGAGTGGTTCTACAAGCTCTTCTCTTCTACTACCATCGGGCGCTTCTATTTCAGCAAACATTTTTCCTGTCACACTTTCTAATAATCCAATAGACCAACCGTTTTTAGTTTTTCCAGAGAATTTAGCAGCACCTAAAATAGTAGAATTATTGGGGCTATCTGAAAATGCAACATTATCGCTATTCACAGAACCCTGAGGACTTCTACCAATTCGTCTACTATAAAAAACATTATCATTTCGGTCAGCAAACTCAAAATCAAAAATATTTTTATTTTCTACAAAGAACGGACGCTGTTCTCGAAAAAAGATTTGAAATCCGTCTAAAGCTATCGCACCAGGATCAGCTTCAACCTGACCAAAATCTGGGTTTACGGTTAAGTCTAACGTAAGGTCATTTGTAATTCCGATTTTAGCGTCTAAACCACCGTTTAATAAATAATCACTTCCGTCTCTAAAAGGGTTTCCATCTACCTTCGGATATCTGTCTAATTGATTCACCATGAAAGGTTGTATTTCAAGCTGCTTTTGCGGTTGAATATCAATTAATCCATGAAGTTCTCCGAACTCACTAATCATTCCAGGAGCATCTTGCGGAATTCGTTGCCATACCGAACGTTCATCTTCTCTAAAGTTCATCCTAGAGATCTGAAGGCCCCATATTTGCTCTTTAGCCTTTCCAAATTTTAAT
>CALLIG010000072.1 GCA_938009735.1 uncultured Flavobacteriaceae bacterium | reverse complement strand
GGTGGGGAACCTTTTCTTCGAAAAGATTTCATGCAATTATTAGAAAATACTGCTGGACTAGATGATTATAAATCCATCCACATTACCTCAAACGGAACACTTTTACAACGACATATTCCAAAATTGAAGGAATTAGGTATTACTAAAATCAACTTAAGTATTGATTCTTTAGACAAAGAACGCTTTCATAAAATCACCCGACGTGATGATTTTGAAAAAGTGATGCAAACCTTTCATATGTTGCTAGATAACGGATTCAAAATTAAACTGAATGCTGTCATCATGAAAGGCATTAATACGCAAGATATTATCCCCTTGGCAGAACTTGCTAAAGATTATCCTGTAGATGTACGTTTTATTGAAGAAATGCCTTTTAATGGCGGATATAAAGAAAACGTGGAGATGTATTCTGCCCGTGATATCAATGCAGATTTAAAAGCCCATTTTTCTGGTTTAGAAGAAATTCCTGGTAAACATGGTGATACAGCTAGTTTGCTTTCTGTTCCTGGCTACAAAGGAAACATTGGAGTAATCGCTGCTTTTTCAAGAACATTCTGTAATACCTGCAATCGACTTCGGATATCTTCTAAAGGAGAAATCAAAAGTTGTCTGTATGATGATGGCGTTTTTAATATTCGAGATTATATGCGTTCAGGGGTTACTGATTTAGAATTAGCGGATAAGTTTCGAGAAATTGTTCGTCTCAAACCAAAAGACGGATTTGAAGCTGAAAAAATGCGCAAGTCTCCAAAAGATGCGATGCAGAGTATGAGCAGTATAGGAGGATAATATGGAAAACACATTTATTCCCTACGAAAAAGCCCTTTCAATTTTAGAAGAACACAAAGGCAATTTCCCGATAGAATCTAGAGACTTAGAAGAATGCATTGGCGCTTATCTTGCAGAAGATTTAATCGCCGACCGTGACTTCCCTCCTTTTGATAGAGTTACAATGGACGGTATTGCCATAGTTTATGACACTTTTAAAAATGGAAAACAAGTATTTCCTATTGAATCTGTTGCAGCTGCCGGAACTCCGCAACTTACTTTAAATGATACTCAAAATTGTATTGAAGTAATGACTGGCGCAATCATGCCTAATGGAGTTGACACAGTAATTCGCTATGAAGATTTAGAGCTTACAGAAGGTTCTGCTACCATAAATTTAGATGCATTACGTCATAAACAGAATGTCCATTTCAAAGGAATTGACATTGCTCAAGGTACAGTTATCGTTTCAAAAGGAAAACAACTATCAAGCGCTGAAATTAATATTGCTGCTGCAGTTGGGAAGGCTAAATTAGAAGTTCGACAAATGCCGAAAGTAGTTATTTTTTCTACTGGGGATGAGTTAGTACCCGTGCATGAAACTCCGGAATTACATCAAATAAGAAGGTCCAATATTTACGGAATTCAAGCCACATTAAAAGAATGGGGAGTTTTGGCCAAACTAGAACATCTAGCTGATGACAAAGAAGAAATGTTAGGGACAATTTCAGAATTGCTCAAAGAATACGACCTCTTTATTTTTACAGGTGGCGTATCAAAAGGCAAGTTCGATTACTTACCCGATGTTCTCGAAGAACTTAAAGTTACGAAGCACTTTCATAAAATTCAGCAACGTCCAGGCAAGCCTTTTTGGTTTGGCAGCAATACGGAAGGAAAGAAGATTTTTGCCCTTCCAGGTAATCCTGTTTCTTCTTTTGTATGCGTTTATATGTATCTGCATTTTTGGTTGCAAAAATCATTACGCATTGAGCAGGAAGTCCTTCATGTAAAACTCAAAAACGATGTTGAATTTAAACCAGACTTGGTTTATTTCTTAGAAGCAACCATAGAAAGTACCCCTGATGGAACCTTAGTTGCAGAAGCAATAAAAGGCAATGGTTCGGGAGATTTTGCAAATCTTGTCAAAACTGATGGATTTTTAATATTACCGCAAAATAAATCACAATTTTTTGCGAATGAGGTTTATCCTTTTGTATCTTACCGTAGAAATTGGTAATCAATTGCTATGGAAACCATAAAGACAACTTGTTGTAAAACAAAATTTGTTGCGACTAATAAAAAGGTTGAAGCAGCAAGTGGCTCTATGTCTTTTCTTTCCACTATTTTATTGATACTTATTCCTAAATGCCCTTTGTGTCTTACAGCATATATGAGCGCCATGGTACTTTTCTTCGATATTGAATATGCTACATTGGTTCCTGTCCTTTTGCATACCAAGCCCATAATGGGACTTTTGATTATCACTATGATACTGCTCAACAGAAAAGATAAAAGAACACTAATAGCATTAGCGATTGCAGGTTTAGCATTGTCATTTTTGATATTAAAAACTTATTTCGGAGTAGCACTTTTCATGCCTGATTGGATTATCTATATCGCCTTTATCTTTGCGATTTGGTATAACGGGAACTTCCAGTATTTTTATCGGTTTATAAAATCTAGTAAGAACGCTACGTTTTCTACAAAGTAAACCCGAACTTTACATTTCAAATAAAAAATCACATCATATTTAACGAATGATATTATGAGCGATAATAGCAAAAGAAATTTTCTTAATCATAAATTTCCCGAACTCCTAAAAACATTAAGCTCAGATACCAAAGCTAATTTCGGGCTTATGACACCGCAACATATGGTAGAACATTTGATTGGGGCTTTAGGGAGTGCCGTGACTAAATATGAAGGTGAACGAGAAAACCCTCCTTCCAAAGGGCAATTGGGCATGCAGCAATTCATAAAAAGTGGCTCCGTAATAACACATAAACCAAGCGACAAAACAACTGCAGATTTACCTGCTTTGAAGTATACTTCTTTAGAAGAAGCTATTTCAAATGTACCTGGTGCGGTTCAAAAATATTATGCATTTCAAGATGACAATCCTGATTATGTGCCTTACGCATCTTTCATGGGAGAGTTAGCTCATGAAGATTTAGAGTTCTTTCATTTTATGCATATTAAATATCACCTGTGGCAGTTTAGCTTGTTGGAACAGTATCCTTGAGATTAAATTTCCTTGGTAATTCTAAAATTCTAGTTGTAGTCCGTTAACTAAGAGTACACGAACACCTACAACCAAAACCAAAATAGCGGTTACAATTTTAATACCATTACCAGTAAGTTTACTGAGGCTTAAGCGTATTCCTATTTGTCCTCCGATAAATACGGCAACGATTAAACCAAGGCCTTCCATCCATGGAAATTCAAAAGCATCTTTAGTCAATAAACCGCCTATACTAGAAATAGAATTTACTAGAATAAAAAAACTTGCAAGCGCAGCAATTTTTATAGACTTATCCCATTTCATATGATTCAGAACTGGCGCTAAAAAGATTCCTCCACCAATACCAACAAGTCCCGATAGCAAACCAATTCCAGCACCAAGTGCATACGTTACCCAAGCCGGGTAATTTGAACTTATTTCTTCAGACTTCTTAGCCCGAACCGTTTGATAAATTAATGCTACCGCTGAAATTATCAATGCACCTCCAAGAATCATAAAAAAAGTGCTTTCTGAAAGTCGAAACCGCGCTCCAAGAAAAGCCATGGGAATACTTGCAACGACAAATGGCAAGAACTTTTTAAAATCGAGATGTCCGTTTTTCAAGTAGTGATAACTACTTCCTGAAACGACTACTAGATTACAAATCAGCGCAGTACTTCGAATAGCAAAGAAACTCACAAAAACCAGCGCTAAAAGCGCCAAATAACTAGAACCACCACCAAAACCGACGGAAGAATATAAAGTAGCAATGACTAAAAAGCCACCCATTAATAATAAAAGTTCAGGAACGGTTAAGAGCATGTAGCCAAATACTGGTTTAGTCCTCCTAAAATACTAAAAAGAGAACTTTTAGGCTGTAGTTCTCGCAATTGTTTTAATGCAATTTCACTACGTTTTCCTGACTGACATAATAAATACACAGGGAGCGAAAAATTAATTTTTTCCATTTTACTTTCCAATGAATCTAGAGGAATATGGATGGAATTTGCAAGATGAAAACCTTCGTACTCTTCAATTGTTCGAACATCTATAATTTGAGCTTTATCGCTCAAGAGATTCGGTAATTCTTCTGCTTTAATAGTTGGAGTAATTTCACATGGGTCATTCCATTCGTAAAAATCTTGCAGTTCTTTTATATCTAAGTTCTCGGGCCGCAGCTTGAATTTTATTTTTTGATACGATTGTCCGAGCCCGTCGAAAATTAAGAGCTTTCCAGAGAGTGCTTCTCCAATTCCTGTAATTACTTTTACGGCTTCTAAAGCCTGAAGGTTTCCTATGATTCCGGGGATGATTCCTAAAACACCGTGCTCATTACAATTCGGAACTTCATTTTCCTGAGGCATATTTGGAAAAAGACAACGATAAGTTGGACCGCCTTCATAATTAAAAACACTTACTTGACCTTCATAACCGTGTAATGCTCCATAAACAAAAGGTTTTTTAAGCATCACGCAAGCGTCATTTACTAAATATCGTGTTGGAAAATTATCTGAAGTATCAACAACAACATCATAATTCGATATAATTTCAAGTGCGTTTTTGGTGGTTATAAAAGTATTGTAGACTTCAATATTGGTTTCCGGGTTTTGAGCTTTAAGTTTCGCAAAAGCAGCAATCACTTTCGACTCACCTACATCACTTTGCGAATACAATACCTGACGATGTAAATTAGTAGTAGATATAACATCACTATCCATAACGCCAATTTTACCAACACCCATGGCATTCAAATACGTCAATACAGGAACACCTAAACCTCCGGCACCTATCACCAGAACTTTGGCTTGAGTTAGTTTTTTTTGACCTTCTGATCCGAAACCTTTTAGGGTCGTTTGCCTTATGTATCGTTCTTGGTTCAAATTCTTATTTATTATTTTTTTTAGTTCCTCCCTTCAGAAGAAGGGAGGTGGGCCAAGCGAAGCTTGGGTCGGAGGGTTTGAAAGCGCAGATCTGAAACAATTTACTCAAACCCTAATCTTGCCTGAGCCAGTTTGCGAGGTCAAACCCTCCTTTCTTCCGCAAGCGGAATTCATTCCTCCCTTCTTCTAAAGGGAGGAGCTTTTACTTTTTAGTGTTATTTAAAATTATCTTTTATTTCCATCATTACAGATGGGAAGTTATCAAATACCATCTTATTTTCAAATCTAATTACAGTATATCCTAGATTCTCCAAGTACTTTGCTCTTTTTTCATCATACTCCATTGCATTTGCTGTCATATGAACTTCTCCGTCTAACTCTATAATTAACTTTTCCGAAGCACAATAAAAATCAACAATATAATTGCCGACGCTATGTTGCCGTGTAAACCGTTTTCCTTCAAGTTGTTTCGATTTCAAATGTTTCCACAAAAATGCTTCGGCAGGAGTTAAGTTCTCACGAAGCTCTTTTCTGAATTCTGAAAGTTCTTTTTTAGAATGTAATTGAGGTCTTTTCAAATGATATTTTTTTAGCACCTCCCTTTAGAAAAAGGGAGGTGGACCAAGCGAAGCTTGGTTCGGAGGGTTTGAAAGCGCAAGCCATTATCAAAAAAACACAAACCCCAAATTATAAACTATTGCATAATAATTACTCAAATCCCAATCGTTGCGTTAGCTTGTTTATGGGTCAAACCCTCCGTCCAACAAAGTTGAACACCTCCCTTTTTCTAAAGGGAGGAGCTTTTTCTCTTTTATATTTTTATAATTATCCTACTGATAATCTTTCCAAAGCCTCTTTATACTCCACCTCAGAATTAGCATTCAGCAAAACACTTTCATTCTTCGGAAAGACCAATTTTGTATCGTGATTGATTAAGTACTTTCTAGGACATGTTCCGTTACCCGCATCTAAATAAGCGAGGGAATCTACAAAAGCATGCGGTTCCCAAATAGCACATAAAGGTTCTGGCAAGGGGTTTTCTTTTAAAGCAAAAGCTGTTGCCTGCTTTGTATTATCTCTTTGGGATATTAACTCTTTTAAAGCCTCCAAATCCATTAATGGAAGGTCACAAGCCAAAACTAACCAAGCTGCTTCTGGATATTTTTTATGCGCCGAAAGTAATCCGTTATATGGACCTTTATATTCATTTAAGTCAACGATGGTTTTCATTGTTGGTGGCAATTCAGCAGCCTGTTCTTCTCGTAGACTTATAAAAGTCTCATCACAAACTTGGCTCAACAAATCATATAAATATTCGCGCTGCGGAACGCCGTGATACTGAATCAATCCCTTGTCAGTTCCCATTCGGGTACTTTTTCCTCCTGATAAAACGAGTCCGTATAATTTAGCGATTGAAGTCATTCTTCCCTCCTGTTTTTTGTTCTAATTGTACTTCTGAAATTTTGATATCATGCGATAGTGCTTTACACATATCATATATGGTTAATGCACTCACAGAAACTCCTGTTAAGGCTTCCATCTCGACTCCTGTCTGCTCATTGCATTTTACTTTACAAGTGATTTGCAATGCATTTTCAATCGGAGTAATATCAATCTGAATTTTTGAAAGATTGATTTGATGACAAAGGGGAATCAATTCTGAGGTCTTCTTGACCGCTTGAATTCCCGCAATAACAGCAGTTTGAATTATGCTTCCCTTATGACCTAAGAAATCTTGAGCTGCTAGTTTAGCAAAAACATCCGAAGGAAAAATCACTTTTCCGGAAGCTAATGCAGTTCTAACTGAAGATTGCTTGTTTGATACATCTACCATAGAAGCATTACCAGCTTCATCTATATGTGAAAGTTCTTTTGACATTTCTAAGTTAATTTACAAGGGATGTACTTAAAGCAAATTCAACTGCCTTTTCAGCATGAATTTGAGTAGTATTAAAAGTAGGTATAGAAACATCTGAAGGCTGAATAAGTAATGGAATCTCAGTACATCCTAAAATTACTCCTTCCGCACCATTCTTTATTGCCTCATATATAATTTGAATATATTGACCTCTAGAACCCGCATTTATTTCACCTTGAACCAGTTCTTCATAAATTATATTGTGAACTATTTCTCTATCATCCTCATTCGGAACTAGTACTTCAATTCCAAAATCGTTGGTTAGGATGTTTTTATAGAAATCTCTTTCCATAGTGAATTTAGTTCCTAGTAATAATACTTTTTTAAGTCCTGCTTCTTTTATTTTCTCACCCGTCGCTTCGGCTATATGAATTAAAGGCAAGTCTACATTTTGCTTTACGGCATCACTACATAAATGCATAGTATTGGCACATATAAGAACCATTTCTGCTTTCGCATTTTTCAAATTGGTAGCTGCTTCAATCATTTCTTTATCCAAAGCATCCCAATCATTTTCTCCTTGTAATTTATGAATCACGGAAAAGTCAACAGAGTCAATAACAATCTTGGCAGAATGAAATTTCCCCAAAAGCTCTTTAACCTTTTGATTTAAGACCTTATAATAGATTTGGGTAGATTCCCAACTCATACCTCCTATCAATCCTATTTTTTTCATAATCAAATTTTACGGATGCGCAGAAACCCAAACTGTTTTATTCTCAAACATTTCTTTTTTCCAGATTGGAACGGTTTCCTTTAGCGTATCGATTAAGTAGCGACAGGCTTCAAAACAAGCATCGCGATGCGCAGAAGATGCTCCAACTACTACAACTGGCGCTTCTACTTTTTTAAGACCTACAGCGTGACGAATGATTACTTTATTTAGTTTCCATTTTTCCATGGCATCTACTGCAATCTTATCCATTTCTTTGAGTGCCATTTTTTTATAGGTCTCAAATTCTAAAGAAACTACTTCTTCTCCCTGAGTAAATTCACGTACCGTACCAACGAAAACACAAATACCTCCGCTATGCGCATCAGACAATTCTGTGAACACACTAGACGCATCAATATCATCTACTATCTCTATTATTTTTTCACTCATTAACCACCACTTACAGGGGGAATAATGGCTATTTCATCATTCCCGTTTAAAGTTACATCATCTAATGCATATTCGCTATTCACGGCTACTGCAAAAGAAGAAAGCTTCCCGAAATCGGGAAACTTTTTTATCAAATATTCTTTTAATTCTTGCACGGACTTCGGAATATCATCAGTTGGAACTTCAAATTCAGACTTTCCAATAATATCCTTTGCAATTCCAAAAAGTAAAACATCCATAGGCTATCCTAAAATTGGTTTTGATGCCATATTGCTTACAAAAGGTTGCTTGTACACACGGTTACCAGTTGCTTTTTTGATCGCAATAGCAACTGCAGCACCAGCAGGCGGAAGCGTTGGCTCACCCAACCCTGTCGGACTTAATGTGTTTTTTACAAAATGCGTTTCTACAATTGGTGTTTCATTCATTCGAATCAAACGATAGCTATCAAAGTTTTTGCTTGTTGGTTTTCCATCTTCAAAAACAAAATCGCTAAACATCGCATGACCTACTCCATCAATGGCACCACCTTCAATTTGGTTCATAGCACCCAATGGGTTTACTACTATTCCACAATCAACAGCAACTGTAATCCTTTTAACAACCGGTGTATTGCCTTCCATAACTACATCTGCAACTTCTGCTACATGAGTGTTGTGGCAATAATATGCGCAAACTCCTTGAAAGACTCCATCTTTAGGAGTTCTATATCCAGACTTTTCAACCGCCAATTTCAGAACATCTTGAAGACGTTCAGCAGAATATTGAATTCTATCATCGGTTGTTCCTTTTACTTTTTCTAATAAATCTAGACGCATTTGAACTGGGTCTTTTTCCATCACCTCAGCAAGTTCATCTAGAAAGCTTTGCTCCGCATATGATAAGAAGTTTGTGTACGGCGCTCTCCAAGCACCTGTTGTAATATTACTATCATATTTAGCCACATCAACTTGGTAATTCTCAATGGCTCCTGCAGGAAAGAAGTTCGGAATCAATCCGTACATATTTCCATTCACAGCAGCTTCTTTCAAGTGATATCCAGTTACCTCATCATCTTTAATGGATGCTGCAATTCTGTATTTAATCGCAGGGCGATAAACACCTGTTGTCATATCATCTTCACGAGTAGAAAACATTTTTACTGGTCTTCTAATTTTATCTGAAATTTCAGCCGCTTCGTAAACAAAGTCACCGTAAAGTCTTCTTCCAAAACCTCCACCCATTCGGGTCATTTCTAAACGAATTTCCTTTTCGTCTCTACCCAACATACTGGCAACAGTACTTGCTGCAGAAGCAGGTGTTTGCACGGGACCTACCAAATGTATTTTCGAATCGGTCACATTAGCATAGAAATTCATTGGCTCCATTGTATTGTGCGGAAGAAAAGGAGATTCGTAAGTTCTTTCTACTACTTTGTCTGCCTGCTTGAAAGCCTTTTTCACATCACCATCTTTTCTAAGGTTTGTGAACTCTTTGCCATCTAATAAGTCTACTAGTATTTTATCATGAGCCTTTGTACTTTCCAACGGCGTGCTAACACTCCATTGTGCTTTTATAGCTTTTTTAGCTTTAATAGCTACCCAAGAATTTTCTGCGATAACAACTACCTTTTCGGTATCAGCCAATTTTGCAGACCAATCTATTTCTCCTTTGGCCAAATAGGCTTTTGCCTTCTCTCCTATTTTAATTACATCGATTACTCCTGCTATCGCTTTAGCTTCAGTTGCATCATATGATTCCAAAACTTGACCAAATGACGGTGGTCTTAAAACAGATGCATAAACCATTCCTTCAGCCTTATAATCAAGTCCGAAAAGTGGTTTTCCTGTTATAATTTTATCGATATCTACATTTCCAACATCTGTCCCAATTAATGTAAAATCCTTAGGGTCTTTTAAAGCAATTGATTCTTCTTCTAATTTCTCTCCTTCACCTAAAGCCTCAATTTTAGCAGCTCTTGCAGCCGCTCTTTCACTTTCTAAAACGGCAGCTTCATTCACTACATCTCCGTAGCCTAGAGTTTCTCCGGCAGCGTTTGTGATTACTCCTTGTTTCGCGGAACATTCTGATGCATCTACTCCCCATTTGGAGGCAGCAGCATTTACCAACATTTGACGTGCTGTCGCTCCTGTTTGACGTAAAGCATCCCATCCAAAACGAATGGACTGGCTACCACCGGCTACTTGACGTGTATAATTTTGAGTATCTAAAATACCCTGAACCACATTTACGTTTTCCCAAGGCACATCTAATTCCTCTGCAATAAGCATTGGCATAGAAGTTTTTACCCCTTGACCTATCTCTGGGTTTGGTGAAAATATAGTTACCATGCCTTCAGCAGATATCTTGATGAAAGCATTAAAGTCGTTATAATTGAGTTTTGCAATGTCTACCGGCATTTTCACAGTATCCGTACAGGCTGTGAAAAAATTAAAACCGATTAGCATTCCACCACTTGCGAGTGAAGAAGTTCTTAAAAAAGACCTTCTGCTAAATTTCGTGTTTATTGTACTTGACATGATTTTCGATTTTTAGGTTAGGCCATTTTATTCTCTGCAGCCTTAGCAACTGCATTTTCTATACGATTGTACGATGCGCAACGACAAATATTGCCATGCATCGCTTTTCGAATTTCATCTTTCGAAGGGTTCGCGTTCTTTTCTAAAAAAGCCGAAGCTGTCATGATTTGACCCGCTTGACAATACCCACATTGTGGTACATCAATTTCTTTCCAAGCTTCTTGAACAGGATGAGAACCATCATCAGAAAGCCCTTCAATAGTTGTGACTTCTTTTCCGTCTAATGCAGATATTGGAAGCAGACAACTTCTTGTTGCATTACCATCAACATGAACGGTGCATGCTCCACATTGTCCTATTCCGCAACCAAACTTGGTGCCTACCATATCTAATTGGTCACGCAGTGCCCAAAGTAGTGGAGTGTCTTCTGCAGCCTCAATAGTTTGAGAACTACCATTAATTTTTAAGTTGTACGTTGGCATTTTCTTTAAGTGTTGGATTCGTTAATTCTACAAATGCTATTCCCGAAATACGGAAGAAAAGTTCTAATAAAAACAAAAGCCCCTGCATAATGCAAGAGCTTCTAAATTACGGAAAAATAAGCACCTTCTAATTTCTGAACTACTTTTTTTAACCTTTTTTTAAGTTAAAACTTATTCCTTTTTAGCATTCATAATTTTGGC
>CALLIG010000071.1 GCA_938009735.1 uncultured Flavobacteriaceae bacterium | reverse complement strand
TATGAAAGTGGTTTGGGCTTAGGTCTGATTCCAGAAAATACAGACGGTGAAGATATGCCAGATTACCTTGATGATGATAGTGATAATGATGGTGTTCCTGATTATATAGAAGGACATGATTATAATCAAGATGGTATTCCTGATGTGACAATAGTTGGTTCTGATAAAGATAATGATGGTCTCGACGATGGTTTTGAAGGAGTAGATCAAATAGATATTGATGTTAATGATGAAATTGATGACCCAATAAATGATTTGCCAAATACAGATGGTGATAATGAATCTGATTATCGTGATACGGATGATGATGATGATGGAATTCCAACAGACGAGGAAGATGTAAATGACGATGATGATTATACCAATGATGATTTTGATGATGATGGCATACCAGATTACCTAGACCCAGATCAACCCATCGAGATTGATGAAGTTGAGGTGTTTAATGTGGTAACTCCTAACGGAGATGGTGCACATGACTACTTAATCATTACAGGTTTAGATTCACGACCGAATAATAATATAACTATTTATAATAGATGGGGAATCTTGATTTACTCCACCGAATCTTATGACGCAGCAACAGGAAATACTTTTGATGGTGCTTCTCAAGGTAGGGCGACGGTAGGCAAAGGCGAAAGATTGCCAGTAGGTACTTATTTCTATATTCTGAATTATGTAGATATTGATGGAACAAATAAATCGCTATCAGGACATCTTTATTTGAATTAAAAAACGTTAGGTAGTATATATAAGTCTCATGAAGAAACAAAATAAATCGCAAATTGCTCAAAATCCATTCCTCTTTCAGGCGATGTGTATTTTGTCATTGGTGCTTGTGGTGTTATTGTTTAGTTCTTGTGAAAAGGACAAAATTTCTGAGAACCTTACTACTGAAAACGAAGTGGTAGAATCATCGGGTCTATTGTTTTCTAGTGATAAAAATGGGGCTAACGCTTTATATAGACTTCAAGATGATGGTCAGCAAGTTTTACTTTTGAGCGACCCTAATTACGATTATTGGTGGGCTAAAGTATCACCAGATAAGTCGAAGTTTTTAGTATATCGTTCGGCAGCTAATCCTGATAAAAATCATGATGACTATCAAAATGCAGAATTAATGATTGTTGACATAGATGGTAAGAATGCCCGGGTACTTATTGAAAAAGGGAAACATGGTTGGTCAGGTCAAGGAGTTTCAAGATGGAATAAAGATGGGACAAAAATTTTAATGATTGCCGAGCAGACTCTTGATGTAGGTAAACAATGGCGAATGGTAACTACTGATGTGGAAGGAAACAATCCGAAGAACTTATCAGAATGGTGGATCATTGATCCCAACTTTTCGATTGATAATTCTCAAGTTGTCTTTATGGCGTTTCCTGATAATGAGTTGTCTTTTGATATTGCTGAATTAGAATTGCATATCGCAGATTATAATAGTGCTGATGATAGTGTTTCAAATATAACACGTCTCACTACAAATCTAACACGTGATCACGATCCTTCTTTTTCTCCTGATGGCAAACAAATTGTTTTTTCTGCAGGTAATGTTGGGTATACGAATGTAGATATAACTATCTATGATGTGACAACCCAAATAGAAAGTAAACATGTTGACGATAATGGTGCTAATGGAGGCAGTATGTGCTGGTCTTTAGATGGTTCTGAAGTTTATTTTCATAGCCTAAACCTTACAGCGCATCCATTTCAAATTAAAAAATTAAACCAAGCATCTGAAGTAGTTACAACTATTTTGGAGGCTTCGCCAGATGATTACGGGTATTTTCATCCTGAGATTTATTAAAATATAATTTGCGCTTAACCGCGTTATGTTATGGCACAAAAAAACCCAATGTTAGCATTGGGTTTTTTATTTTATAGTACTAAGTAAAAAGAATTCTTTATAATTATATTTTATCCCTTGGGGCGATTTTAATACCGCAAAGGTGTTATTTTTGTTAAAAGTAGATGTTGCTATGCATCTTACCATAAAAAAAATAATTTGAAAGAGGAGAATGTAATTTTAGTTAATGAGAGTAACGAGCAAATTGGGCTAATGCCTAAAATGGAGGCTCACGAAAAAGCTGTATTGCACCGGGCGTTTTCTGTTTTTGTAATGAATAACAAAGGCGAAACAATGTTGCAACAAAGAGCAGCACACAAATACCATTCACCATTACTTTGGACCAATACGTGTTGCAGTCATCAACGTGATGGTGAGACGAATATAGTTGCAGGTAAACGTCGGCTAGAAGAAGAGATGGGTTTTACTACTGAATTAGAAGAGCTATTCTCATTTATTTACAAAGCGCCTTTTGATAATGGCCTTACAGAACATGAATTAGATCACGTAATGATGGGTGATTATAATTATCCGCCAGTAATTAATTCAGATGAGGTTGCTGATTGGAAATGGATGAAACCTATTGATATCAAGAATGATATTGCACAAAATCCTGACAATTATACGGCGTGGTTTAAGATAATTTTCGAAAAATTTTACGATCACTTAACTAAAAACATTTAGTAGTATGAAGGTAAAAGTTAGCAGAAAAGCACATTTTAATGCAGCTCATCGTCTATACAGACCAGACTGGAGTTTTGAAAAGAACGATAGTATTTTTGGTAAATGCAACAACCCAAATTTTCATGGGCATAACTATGAAATGGAGGTAAGTGTTTACGGTGAAATTGATCAAGAAACAGGTTTTGTAATTGATGTGAAAATTTTGAAAGATTTAATGAAATCTGAAATTGAAAATGCATTCGATCATAAGAATCTCAATGTAGAGGTGCCAGAATTTAAAGACCTAAACCCGACAGCAGAAAACATTGCAGTTGTAATCTGGAATAAACTTAGACCGCATATTGATGCAGACAAAGATTTGGAAGTGAAATTGTACGAAACTTCTCGCAATTTCGTTACTTATTCAGGAGATTAAGAAGCTTCTTAAAAGAAATTCAAATCAAAATTGTATTGGCATGTATCCATTAAAATTTCAACCTATATTAAAAGAACGTCTTTGGGGCGGTACGAAACTTAAAGATGTTTTAGGAAAACCGATTGAAAATGATATCACCGGTGAAAGTTGGGAATTATCTACAGTAAAAGGAGATGTTTCAGTAATTTCAAACGGAAATTTAGGGGGTACCTCTCTACAAGAATTAATAGACGAGAATCCTGAAGGAGTTTTAGGAAAGAGTGTTGTAGATCGATTTGGAACTGATTTTCCAATTCTGATCAAGTTTATTGATGCAAAACAAGATTTATCCATTCAACTGCACCCGAATGACGCCTTGGCAAAAGAACGTCATGATTCTTTTGGAAAGACTGAGATGTGGTACATTATGGATGCTGACGAAGATGCGAATCTGATTGTAGGGTTTAATAAAGATGTTAGTAAAGAAGAATATTCAGAGAGTATTGAAAATGATACACTTCTAGATTTATTGAACTATGAATCAGTAAAAGAAGGAGATACATTTTTTATTAATACTGGAAAAATTCATGCTATAGGAGCAGGTGTCTTATTGGCCGAAATTCAACAAACGTCTGACGTTACTTATCGTGTTTTTGATTTTAACAGAAAGGATAAAAACGGAAACCTTAGAGAGCTTCATACTGAAATGGCATTAGATGCCATTGATTATTCAAAAAAGGATGACTTTAAAGTTGCCTATCCTAATGAGGAAAATGTGGTGAACGAAATGGTTGATTGTCCTTATTTTAAAACCAATTTCTTAGAGCTTTCTCAAGATTTAGAACTAAATGTTTCAGAAAGAGATTCGTTTTCAATTTATATGTGTGTTGGTGGTTCGGTAGAAATTGAGAATGATAATGGCACAGCATTTATTCAAAAAGGTGAGACCATCTTAGTGCCCGCCAATTGCAATACAATTACATTGAAAACGTCTGAAGTAAAACTGCTTGAGGTAACCATTTAAACAATTTATTCAAATTCAGGTAATAGAGGGAATCTAAAAACCCTACTTTTGTAAAAAAATAGTACAAATGGCAAATATTAGAGATTTAAAAAAAGATATTAATTACGTTTTAGGCGATATCATCGAAGCAGTTTATGTAGTAGATGCTGCTAATAATAAACAAGATTCAAAAGAGGGTGCTAAAATAATTGACGGTGCCATTGCTACTTTTGATGAGCTTATAGCAAAAGTTAACCAAAGAGATGTTGAGAATAGATCAGCACATTTAAATGGAGTTCGTGTAGAACTTGAGAAAAAAGGAAAAGATATGATTGACAAGCTGAACAAACTCAGTTAGTAATCATAACCTATACTTTGTAAAAGTCAGCTTCAATTAAAAGAAGCTGACTTTTTTTTGCTTACTTCTTTAGTCTAGCAATATGCTCTTTGAGTCTTCTACCGTATTTCGAATCTGCTACTTCTGGAGTTAATGAATTTTGAATAGAATCTAAATATTTAACATTAGCATTAGCAATCTCGCTAACGGCAATATATGGGGCAACATAAGAATCGCTATTGTTAATAGCAAAATTGATTGCTACAAGATACCCACGTTGTGTATTGCGATCACTTTGACGTTGTAATGAATCTAGTTGCAAAGAATCTAAAGGAGTTTCTGAATTGTACCCTTGTTGTAATATCGTTAAGCTTCTTTTGTTAACAGCCGTCATATTTTTTCGATATTCCTCTAATTTTTTATTCGATTTAGAACCAGATATTTTAGCATTTGTATCGAAAGTATTCCAGGTAGTTCGAATAGAAATGGCACCTGGTTCTCCGAAAAAAGTAATTCGATCGTTGATATCGTTATTGTCTTTTTTGTCTAAGTACAGGTAATATATTTCAGGACTCTCAACCTCAGTTTGAAAAGTAAAAGAACCATCACCTGATACTTCTAGCGAATCAACAGTTATTAAAGCAGAATCGGGTAAATGCTGTAAATATAAAGTCCCTTTTTTAAGACCTTTTACTACACCTGAAACAATCATTGTATTTTCGGTAGTACCATCACCGCATGCAGCAGTTAATACAAGTAATACTAAAGCGTAAAGTACTTTTTTCATGTTATAATTTTAGTGCGGCAAATATCAGTATTTTTTTTGAATAGGTTCTGAAATATTTACATGGAATAGCTACATGCTAGAAGCGACCTCCATGAGATAAGCACAAAATAGCGCTCCACCCGTACCCACTACATACCCAAAAACGGCGAGCAAAACGCCTACGGAAGTTAATGATGGATGAAACTCAGCCGCGACAACAGGCGCTGATGCGGCACCACCAACATTCGCTTGGCTACCAACAGCTAAGAAAAAATAAGGCGCTTTAATAAGTTTGGCAACTAAAATCATTAACGCAGCATGAATGCTTATCCATATAAAACCTATTGCAATTAACCCTGGGTTTTCTAGCACCCGGCCTAAATCTACTTTCATACCGATGGTGGCAACTAAAATGTAAATAAACATACCCCCGATTTTACTAGCTCCGGCACCTTCGTAATTTTTAGCTTTAGTAAAAGACATTGCAATTCCGGCAGCAGTTGCTATAACTACCATCCAAAAGAAACCAGAACCTAAAAAGGATAAAAAATTAGCTGTATCGGCAACTGCAGGAACATTTTCTATTAAAAATGAACTGATATGACCTCCGAAAAAATGTGCGGCTCCTACAGCTGTAAAAGCAAGTCCTAGCATTATCATATAATCACCAAGTGTTGGTACTCGCGTGATTTTGTTTGTAAACTCAGTTACTTTGATTTTTAATTTCTCAATAGCACTTGTATCTGCTTTTAGCCATCGATCAATGCGTTCTGTTTTTCCAACGCCTAAAAGAATAATGGCCATCCAGACATTAGCAACAAAAATATCTACCAATACCATACCTCCATATTTTTCAGGGGTATACTTGAAAATTTCATACATCGCAGCTTGGTTAGCTCCGCCACCTATCCAACTTCCAGCAATTGTTGAAAGTCCTCTCCATATTGCATCAAACCCATTTCCTCCAACGGATTCTGGCGAGAAAATAGAAACTATTAAAATAGCGATTGGCCCTCCAATAATAATACCTAAACTACCAGTTAAAAACATGATTAAGGCTTTTGAGCCTAGATTAGCAATTGCTTTTAGATCAATGCTAAGCGTCATTAAAACAAGCGCAGCCGGTAGTAAATAACGACTAGCCATATAATATAATCTCGAGCCATGTTTTGTTGCTTCTCCTAATTGATTAACTGTATGCCATTCTTCGGCGACAATTCCGAAAGTAGATAAAAGTGCAGGTAATAAATAACACATTAATACAGCAGGTATAATACTGTAGAATTTTTTCCAAAACCCTGTTTTGATTGAAGAGGTGTAAAAGATAAAACCTAAGCTAAGGGCTAACAAACCAAAGAGTACGGTGTCATCTGTAATAAGCGGTTCTGGTAAAATTTTTTCGGTCATTTGGTTGTTGTTACTTCTACCAAATATAAACATTTATAAATGTTGCTTGATAAAGTTAGCAACGCCATGTTCTGTGTTTTTTAAAGTAGTATAATTAGCAATTTTTTTGACTTCTTCTCTTGCATTTGCTACAGCAACTCCAAGGCCTGAATGTTGTAACATCTCCACATCATTATAATTATCGCCGAAGGAAATCACATCAGATAACGATTCATTGTCGCTCAATAATAATTTTATGGCAGATAGTTTTGAAACTGTTTTAGGTGCTAATTCTATTAGTGTATCATTGGATCGATAGATTTGTATTTTTTGACTGAATTGATCTGCTAAAATTGGAAATATAGTATCAGCAGATGACTTGGTACACATCAACATAATTTTATGAGCACTTATGTTTCGATCTTTCCAATCAGATATTGTTTCTGATGTCTTTCTAAATCGAGGATTAGCTCTTGTATTGAAAATTTCTTTTTCTACACGCTCTGAAGTCTCTTCAACGCACCATTCTCGATTGTGATAAAGTCCCAATTTTATTTTTAAATCCTCTGAAAGCTTATAAACCTTTTCTAATACCTCGAAGTCTATTACTTCTGAAAAAATCTCAGTTTCGCTATCTAGTACTAATGCACCGTTATAACATATAATAGGTTCGTTTTGAATGCTTAGTCTTTCTTGTAAATAGGTCATCGATTGAGGCATACGTGCAGAGACAAGAATAATTCGCATAAATTTTCGGATGCGGTTTATCTCAGAAATGGTAAAGTCTGATACGTCATTCTTGGTAGAAAGTAAAGTCCCGTCTAAATCGGAACAAAGAATTTTATAATTCATAAAACTTAGAACTTGCTAAAACTAGATATTCAACCAATAGGTAAATTTCAAATTGATAGATCTAGTTTTTGGCTGAAAACTATTTACAAAGTAATTGTCATTATATACAATGAATAAATCAGAAAGTGGCGCAAAACGCCATTGTAATCTTGAATTGAATCCTAAATTGTCTCTTTGATTA
Organism: uncultured Flavobacteriaceae bacterium; assembly: GCA_938009735.1. GTDB lineage: Bacteria > Bacteroidota > Bacteroidia > Flavobacteriales > Flavobacteriaceae > Maribacter_C. The sequence continues at coordinate 431 of CALLIG010000071.1, read as the reverse complement.
CTATACTGAATCAATGTTGACCAAAAAATAGACTTGCTAAAAGTCACATCAATTTTCGGACTTATCAACCAAATGTCAGCGCTAGGGTATGGATCTGGTAATGTGATTTGATCATAATTTAAAACAAGTGTTAGAAAAACTTTGGGTTGAAAACGCAGGGTCATCATGCTTTCAACAGAAAATCGTTTTCCGTTATAAAATCTACCAACTTCTGAACCTACTTCAAACGCAAAGCGTTTTCGCATATCGGATTGGTAACCAAATTCTACGCTATTATAATGATAGCCTTGATCACCAGGTAATTCTAGAGCATCATCTGTATTGGTTGGATCAAAGCTGTCAAATAGGAAAGTAAAACTATTGGTCATACCTAAATTGAACTGTGATTGATCATTGAAGGTTGCTTCCCAAGAACTTCTAAAATCATAATC
>CALLIG010000070.1 GCA_938009735.1 uncultured Flavobacteriaceae bacterium | reverse complement strand
TGAACACGGGGCACCGATCAGAATTATTGCTCCTGATCACTATGGTTATAAAAATCTTAAACATATAAAACGTATCGAGTTTTATGTAGAAGAGCAAATTGTGAAGCAGGGTTATTTAAGTTTTATGGATCATTCAAGAGCAAGGGTTGCACAAGAGGAAAGAGCAAGTAAAGGGCCTGGAATTATATTTCGTTGGTTATATAAATTAGGAATTAAAGGCACCATTAGAGATTTTGACACAGCAATGACTGCTCATAGATCGAAAATGCAATCTGAAGAGAAACATTAACCATGTTGGAACTTTTCTGTTACGAGCGGCTCACAACTATACGTCATATGTTTTTAAAGAAATTAGTAACTAGTTACTTTTTAAAGTTGTTATGAGGCATTTAGAATAACTTAGAAAAATGATTGAAATAAGTAGATATACTGAACTTTCTGAAGAAGTTAGAAATCAAATGAATCATCATATAAATGATGAATTCGGACATATACCCATTGTTGCTGAAACGGAATGGGCAACTCCGAATTGGACGATTCTATATTACGACAATGAGCAAATCACAACGTTCTACAACATTGTCATAAGAGAAATTAAAATTGATAATAAACAGATCAGAGTTGGTGGAATAAACAATGTAATGACTCCAAAAGAATTTCGTGGAATGGGCTATGCTTCAAAAGCTCTACAGGAAACAGAAAATGTAATCTTCAATGACTTAGATTGCCAAATGGGCCTTTTACTTTGCGCTGATAATTTGATTCCGTTTTATGAAAAATTGAATTGGTATAACATAGAATGTCCGGTTTATTTTGAACAATCTAGTGGGAAAAAATTATGGGGAGCCCAAACAATGCTTTTGACTAGGAATGGAAAAATTAGTCCTGATAAAATTGAATTGAATGGATTACCATGGTAAGCCTTTGCTACGATGGTCTCCACCAAAAAAAGTTGGACACGCGTGACATGTGCCCAAAACACAAAGAATTAATTTTTACATTAGCTTAGTACAGCAATTATACAAACGATGCGTAAAATATTAAAACAGTCTCGGTTAATCTATCTATACCTTTTATTGGGTTGTATTGGTTTTTTAAGTATTGAAAGCTGTTCTAATGATGACCCAGGTGAGGTTACCATACCAAAAGAAGCAGAAGAAGAATCAGAAGCTGAGGAAGACACCAGGGTAGCTAAAATTAATTTTGACACAAATGGAAGTGTACCGATTGTTTCAAAAGATGATTATGTAGAAGGAGTTCTGACTGTGAATGGGCAATCTGAATTCGATGACTTAATAATCGAAGCCAAGATAAGAGGCAGAGGAAATTCGACTTGGGGTTTCCCGAAAAAGCCTTATAAAATTAAATTGAGTACTGATGCATCTATTTTAGGAATGGCACCTGAAAAAGACTGGGTCTTATTGGCTAATTACATTGATGGCACCCATATGTTAAATGCCGTAGGAATGAAAATTGGGCAATTGTTAGAAATGCCTTTTACCAATACCATTTTACCAGTTGAAGTAACCATAAATAAGGAGTTTCGTGGGTTATACATGCTAACAGAGCAGATAGAAGTAAAAACCAACAGAGTTAATGTTGGTGACGATGGCATATTGCTAAATTTAGACACGAATTATGATGAAGAATGGCAATTCAGATCAGACGCTTATGGTCTACCCGTAACCGTAAAATATCCCAAAAAAATGGATGCAACTAAATTGACCTCCATAAAAAGTCAATTTGAAACCTTAGAAGCTTTAGTAGCGCAAGAAGATTTCCCCAATAATCAATATCTCGATTATATCGATGATGTTTCGATAGCTAAATATTTGATTGTATATATGCTAACAGGAAATGAGGAAATTAATCATCCGAAAAGCACTTATATTTATAAAACAAGTGAAGGAAAATTTACAATGGGCCCTATATGGGATTTTGATTGGGGTTTTGCATTTGAAGGTTCATTTGAGCATTTTAGTAGTTTTAACAGACCTTTATTTTGGTCGCCTGAAACGAAATCAGGTACGCAGTTCTTTTCACGACTACTATCTGACCCTAAAATTGAAGTATTGATAAAAGAACATTGGGGCGATTTTAAAGAGAATAACTTGGCTGAATTAATGAATTACATTGACGAGTATGCTGATAAGACTCAAGGGGCAAAAGCTAGAGATCTTACTTTGTGGGGTGCCGCTAATACAGAAGTGAGCGCTCTAAAAAAATGGCTTGAGAATAGAGCCATGTATATTGATAATTTTACAAATAACTTTTAAAGTTATTCCTCCCGGCGGCGCACTCCCGATTTCTATCGGGAGTGAAAATTAATCCACAAAAGCGCTAACACTTTAAGGTATTATAATAAGAAGTTACAATTGATGATTGTAAAACAAATCGATTGAAATTTAATCTCCAGAAGGCTGAATTGAAGGTGCTTTTTCAAATTCCAAATGGTGCACTCCATCAGTAACCATTTTAAACCCATGCACCCCATTCGAGTTATCTCTAAGAAATTCTAAAGCATTAAAGAACATAGATGTACTTGTGAACACATCTTTTTTTATTGGTATAAATGCAACCTTTCTTCTTGATTAAAATCCAATAAAAAGCTAATGTTTATGTATTTTTAACGAAGTAGCACTTTTTTATATGATTGACGCTAAATAAAAAATCAATGTCAATTATACAAATAAGCCCTACTTCGCTTTTATAGTATTTAAAGCCAAGGAAATACGTCAAACACTAACCACGAATGACAACTTGATATACTATGAAAAAAACAAAATACGATTGGAACTTCCTTTTTGGAGATACCGATAAAATCCATGCTGAGCGTTATTTTGTAGCGATCTGCTCGTTTTCAGGCGCCATCGTTTCCCTAATTCTATGTCTCTTTCGTTTTTCCAATGAGCTCTCGCTCTATTCAAATCTTATCTCACTTGGCAACACCATCTTATTTTTTAGCATTTACTATTTTGCTCGTTTTCGTGGCTTTGTGTTAATTCCAAAAATGGTTTTGACTATAGGGGGTTTGTTGGCTTTAGACTTCGTATGGTATTCAAAATATTTATCCTATGGCCCGCTACTGATGGTTATTCTAATCTATGCGGCTCTAATAATTATGCTTTGGCGCAAAAAACAACTCATACTTTTGTTGGCTTTGTATTTTCTTAATCTCTTTGTGCTTTTTTATATCGATTATAACGCAACAGATATTCTTATTGAATACCCAGACCACAAGAGCAGAAGCATTGATATCTTTTTTAGTTTTCTAGTTTATGCTCTTCTTTTGATCGCTATGCTATTAGTGTTTAAACGAGAGTTTAAAAAGCAGAAAAGAAGGGCGATCAATTCTGACAAATTAAAATCAGCTTTTCTTGCCAATATGAGCCATGAAATAAGAACGCCCATGAACGGTATAATAGGGTTTACAGATTTGTTAAAAAACCCTACGCTTACAGGTGAAACGCAGCAAGATTATATTGATATTATTCAAAAAAGCGGGCAGCGAATGCTCAATATTATTAACGATATTATTGATGTGTCAAAAATAGAATCAGGTGCAGTAAGTGTTGATTTAACGCAGTCAAACATCAACAAACAATTGGAATATATTTATAGGTTCTTTAAGCCAGAAGTTGAGGCAAAAGGCATGCGTTTAATCTATAGAAACATAGCAATCTCTGATCAAATAATTATTACAACAGATCGTGAAAAGGTGTTCTCTATTTTTACAAACCTTCTTAAAAACGCTATCAAGTATAGTGAGAATGGCGAAATAGAATTTGGGTATGACAAAACGAGGAACGGGATCAGTTTTTTTGTAAAAGATACCGGTATTGGTATCGCAAAAAATAGACAAAAAGCTATTTTCCGGCGCTTTGTTCAAGCTAATATTGAAGATAGTCACGCAAGACAAGGTGCGGGCCTTGGCCTAGCAATCGCAAAATCATATGTAGAATTACTTGGTGGTGAAATTAGCATGGAAAGCGAACTTGGTCGTGGTTCTAAATTTAGTTTCACCTTACCCTATAATCCAGAGCCATTAGAAAAACAAATAGACTTGCCCCTTGATGAAATAGCTTCAAAACAGACAGATTTAAAAATACTGATCGTAGAAGATGATGAGATATCAGAAGTACTTATTTCAATCATAATTCAAGATTTTTGCAAAGCGCCCCTCATTGCTCGAACAGGTATCGAAGCGGTCCAAATAACTCGAGAAAATCCTGATATTGATCTCATTCTAATGGATATGCAATTGCCACTAATGAGTGGTAATAAAGCGACAGATGAAATTCGGCTATTCAATAAAGATGTCATTATTATTGCTCAAACAGCGTATGGTCTTTCTGGTGATCGAGAAAAGTCGATAGCCTCAGGGTGCAATGATTACATTCCAAAACCTGTTACAAGTACAGATTTGATTCGACTAATTAAAAAGTATTTAAACTAAACCGTTGATACACGTTCAAAAATTAATGCAATGTGACATGAACCATCCGATGGCAAACTCTAAATAGTTATTAAAAGCAACTGAAACCAATGAAGAAAATAATATTCCTATTTCTATTAATCGTAAATATTGGTTGTACTGAAAAAGAAAGTACATCGAAGGAGCAAATTACTACCTATTATGAAGGATTTAAAAATTCAGATTATAGCCAAGTTAAAGAAACGCTATCTGACAGTCTTGTCATTGTTGCGGGAGATTTCATAACACCCTTCACATCTGAAAGCTACTATCAACAATTCAAATGGGATTCAGTCTTTAAACCCACTTACAAATTGGTCAAAATAGAAAATCAAGGTGATCAGGCCATTGCAACTATTACTTTGAGTTCTGCAAAACATGAATTTTTGATTAATAGTCAAATGACTTGCAGCAATAAATTCTATTTCAAAGAAGGAAAAATATCTAAAGTTGAAGAACTAGATTGCCCCAATACTAATTGGGAATTATGGGGTAAAAGAGTGAACACCTTAACGGATTGGGTTAAATTAAACCACCCCCAACTTGACGGGTTTATTTACGACTTAAGCATGAAAGGTGCACAAGATTATTTGATAGCAATTGAGTTATATGAACAGCGTGAAGTTAAAGTACTAGAATAAATACAGATTGCCGCTATCAAATAGGGAATATTATATGAATAGTAATCTAGAATTATTTCATCCGTGAATCGTTTCTTCTTTTCCGTAATTCTGAATCACTTCAGCTTCAAAAGCAACTAATTCTTGCCAGCGTTTATCTACATCAATATCTTTTCCGTACTTGCGAGCAAAGCCAATAAAGGTTGTATAATGCCCAGCTTCACTAACCATTAAATCGTGGTAAAATTTTGAAAGTTCAGGGTCTTTTATTTCTGCAGAAAGTAGTTTAAAACGCTCACAGCTTCTCGCCTCAATCATAGCTGAAAATAGGAGCCTATCAACCATTGATTGTAGTCTGCTGCCTCCTTTATTCATAAACTTATAAAGCTCGTTTACATAGCTATCTCTGCGCTCTCTGCCCAAGGTATACCCGCGCTTTTTAATAATCTCATGTACCATTTGAAAGTGCTCTAATTCTTCTTGGGCTAAAAGAAGTAAATCGGTCACTAAATCGGGGTATTCAGAATTAAGGGTAATAATCGTAATCGCATTGGTAGCTGCCTTTTGCTCACACCATGCATGGTCAGTTAATATTTCTTCGATATTTTTTTCAACAATGTTCACCCATCGAGGGTCTGTTGCTAATTTTAAATGAAGCATGTGCTTTTTCTTTCGTGTAAAAATAGGCATCAGTAGACGAAGTGATTACATTTTTTCTAGGTATCAGAATAGTGTACCCAAAATAATAATATTCTCTTACTACTTATTTAAGAAGATGAGTTTTAGTAAAAGTCTTCAATTTTTCCGAGGTATCGAAAAGGTTATCACCACCCCAACCATGTCCTTCATTAGGGTATAATGTAAATTCGTGAACTACATTAAGTTCGGTCAGTCTTGCATCAAGGTCAACACCTTGCGAAGTTGGAACCAAAGGGTCCATTCCTCCATAAAACAACAAAGTTGGTGGCGAGGAAGCTGTTACTTTAGATAACGGACTCGCATTATTGAGCGTTTCAATGTCTTGCCCGAATTTTAAAATAAGATTTTGTAACACTTCATTTTCTGAGTTTACATAGGCATCGTCAGCCAAATTCGTAGGGCCAACAAAACTACACACCATTTTGACGTTACTTTCAAGATCAAAAGCATAGCTCCATAACAAAGACAAATGTGCTCCAGCGCTAACTCCAAAAAATCCTAGATCATTTCCGATTTGATATTCGTCTTGTTTTGTTTTTAAATCATTTATGACAGTAGCAATATCATTAGTCTGCATTGGGACAGGCGGAGTGTTTTCGTTGGCTAGTCGATGTTGATACTAACTATAGCCAGTTCTTGAAAGCTTTCTCTCAAAAAGTTCTTTAAGTCATTCATTTCATCCTAATCACCACCACACCAACCACCACCATGCACCAATATCATTACTTTGGTTTCCGTTGTTCTATTTTCAGGTCAATAGATATCGTAAACTTGTTTGACTTCACTACCATAAGAAACGTTCATTATAGCTTCATAAGATACAGGCTCTTCCATCTCTTTTAGAGTGCCGTCAATAGGTTCAGGAGTATCATTATCTGAGTTACAAAACAACAGCAAACCAATAGTCAAAAATAAAATGATTACTTATTTAAAAGGACTCATAAGTTTTGGTACTACCTGCCTAATTGAACCTATTTATTCTTGTTTTAATTTGTATCTACTTAATCATCAATAGTATTGACTAGTACTACCCTGCAATGAATACAGCTACTGCTTGTTTATTTATATGATAAAAACTTAAGGGGACCTATTAAAAGGTTCTAATAAAACAATGGATAAATAATATGGGCTTTTCATATCATATGACTCGGAATAAAAAAAGAATTGCCATTAATACATAGTTAGCACGGATTATTGGCGCTACATTCACCTTAACCCTTGTTATTCCAAACAACTAGCGATGAATATTATCATTAATGAAAAGGAAGTTTCAAAAGTAGAATTGTTAGCGCTAATCAAAAAGAACAAACTTAAAGCGATAAAAAGTCTTCGAAAATTCGCAAATATTGGGTTGAAAGACGCTGTATTTATAGTCGAAAACTTAAAAAAGGATCCTAATTATTTTGACACTCACCCAGTCAAATCACAAACAAGCGGGTATGATGAAACTATCGAAAGTACGGATTGGGCGGATTCAAATCACAAAAAACCAATTGCAGGTTCTCATTTCTTAAAACCAAATAGATCAAACAAGCTTTTGATTTTTGGCATTATAGGATTTGTGTTTTTTCTTGTTTATTTTTTTATCAAAGACCAGATATAAACTTCCCTGCCATCTTTTAGGAACCCAAGACAGCAGAGAAGCATCTAACAGAACACTCAATTTTTTATTATAATTTTAATAGAACACCTACGTTTACAACAATTTGACTGTAATTACTTGCTACAAATTTTGGTTCTAAATACACACTTAGCGCATCTGTAAATTGCCATTGCGCACCAGCACCAATATTGGCGCCAAAAGCGTTTGCTTTTACACCGACAACGTCATCATCCAAAAATAAAGAACCTCCTGTTTTATAGCTTGAAAAATTGACGCCAACGACAGGGTATACTTTAAGTTTATCAATAATATCAAAAGCATAGGTAGCATTAATATCAACACCTAAAATACTTTGATTGTAACCCAAAAAGGCAGCAGAGCCAAAAAAGTAGGAAACGCTTGGCGAGATTGCAATTTTATCTGTAACCGTATATTCTCCTTTTGCAGTTAGGCCAATACTACTCACTTTTTCATTGAAGCCAAGACCACCACCAACGGCTATTTGCGCCTGTGAGTTTATAGTAAAACCTAATACCATTGCTACTAGAATAATTTTTTTCATAATCTTTTCAATTGTTTTATAATTACTGTTTTTAATTAGTGTCTAAATTCGAATTAAGGTTAACATTTAAATTGCTATATATTTTCGAAGTACAACTCTCATGAGTTCTTTTAACAGTTCTGATTTATAGGTGTAAGCTGCAATATCAAGATGCCATACTTTAAAATAAATAGCAGCGATTATCACCAAGATATTCTTATGTGCTGCCGGTTAGTGATAAAAAAGTGAGGCTAAATACGCTCAGCTTTACACGGTAAACTTAGGGTAATTGCGAAATGGATTTTGAATTGGAGGGTGCTGATTTACAGACTTGTTGCGTCATTTCGCGAATTGACCTTCTGTAAAAATCAGATAACTAGCTGTTTACTCTCAAAATGATCTTGCCAAGTAACTATTGCTTTCTGATACTAAAAAGCAGTTTTATTCACCTATAATACTATGTTGCCAAGTGTAATAAATACTATTTTTGATGTTTCGAGTTTTTCTATTTTGAGATTTTTGAATTGCTTTTAAATGGCTAGAAATAATTCTTAAAATTATTAAACCATTACCTAGTTTTGAAGTCTAAAAACAAATAACATTTTAAAAATGGCCAATCGAAAGACCCCATTCTCATTTCAAGTAAGAGTAATTCACAGATACCTAGGCTTTTTTTTATCAGGCATCATGTTCGTATATGCGCTAAGTGGTATCATCATGATTTATAGAAACACAGATTTCTTGAAAAATGAAGTTATTACTGAAAGACAACTCGAGCCGAATTTGACCGCAA
>CALLIG010000069.1 GCA_938009735.1 uncultured Flavobacteriaceae bacterium | reverse complement strand
TCTATTTTCTCGTTCCACACCATACCATAACTCAAGCGCAAACAATGTCTATATTGATCTTGTAGGGTGAAAATAGTGCCTGGCGTAAAGCTAATATTATGTGACTGCGCAAGGTCAAATAGCTGAAGAATATCTATCTTTTTGTTAAGTTCAACCCACAGAAGAAAACTTCCTTTAGGCTTGCTAACTCTTGTGTCTTCTGGAAAATATTGACCAATAGCTCTGATATACTTAATACTGTTTGCATGAAGCGTTTGTCGAAGTCGTCTTAAATGATGGTCATAGCGTCCCTTTGCCAAAAAATTAGCTATTGCTTCTTGAGGTATAGTACTTGTAGATGATGCAAGGTATAATTTCAATTTCATTACATCTGAGATAAATCTTCCTGGCGCGACCCAACCGACGCGATATCCACCTCCAATAGTTTTCGAAAAAGAGCCCACCCAAATGACCAATCCGCTATCATCATAATACTTACAAGTACTTGGTCTTTTTTTGCCATAGTATATCTCTGCACAGATATCATCTTCAATAAGCGGAATTTGATACTGCTGAATAATGCGTACTAACTCTTGCTTATGCTCGTCTGGCATTAGACTACCTAAGGGGTTACTAAAATTACTGACCAGAATAATAGCATTGATGGTTTGCTTTTTCAAAATGTCCTTTAAAACATCCAAATCCATTCCTGTAGCTGGGTCTGTTGGTAATTCAAGTACACGCAATCCCAAAGTATTTGCTAATTGTAATATACCGTAGTATACCGGACTTTCTACTGCTATCGTATCTCCTGCTTTTGTAATCGCCATCAAAGACAATGAAAGTGCACTAGTACATCCTGCAGTTATCACAAGCTCTTCTGCTGCAATAGTGCCTCCCCATAGAATTGTTCGCTGTGCTATTTGTCTTCTTAAATTTAAACTCCCTTGAATATTATCATAATAAGTCCCGCCTGCGGGCAGTTTTGCGATCGTCTCATGAATTGTTTTATTCATCTTAGCGATTGGCATTAGTTCAGGGGCCGGAACCCCCAAAGAGAGGTTAATCATTTTATCATTACTAAGGCTAGCATAAAAATCAATAATCATTTCTGTAACATTACCTGAAACAGCTCTACTTCTTGGGTTAGTCTTAGTTGGAGCCTCAGGAACTGAATTAGAACAATAAATTACATAGTATCCAGACCTTGGCCTTGACTCTACCAAATTCTTCCCCTCTAAAAGATAATACGCTTCCAAAACTGTACTTATACTTACCCCGTATTCTTGTTTTAAAATTCGAATAGATGGTAGCTTATCCCCCGCTTTTAGAACTCCATCTAAAATTCGCTGTTCTATATTTTGAGCAATTTCAACATAGAGGTAGTTGCTATTTTTCGTTTCAATCATATGAGATGTATAAATCTGTACTGGTCAAATTTACATAAACTGAATCTGTTATGGTGTGTTATTTTTCAAGAAATTTGAATTCAAGTTAACCATCACAAGAAATCAAAAAGTATGTCTAGGCAATTCCATAACGTAAAAACAATGGCTTCTTTAAAGGAGAATGTTGTTGCTGTGTGGTCTGCAGACCTAAAACAACCCCATCGAATTACCCCTGATTTACTTGTTCCTGATGGGTATATTCAATTGGTATTCATACTTAGCGGGAGTTACAAAAGACGAAAGCTGTCTGCGAATCATGATTCCTTTGTGCTCAATCAATCGGTAATCATCGGAATTCAAGACAAAGTAATTTTGAGTCAAAATATCGGAGAACTTAAAAGTATTGGGTTACAATTTGACCCATTACAGTTTTATCTGCTTTTTGGTGATTTGGGGGTTATGGCAAGAAATACACATAAACCAATAAGTCGCTCAAAGCAAAGTGAACTTTTAAAACTAAATGAAACAATTTCAAAAGCAGGATCGACGCTAGAAGCTTTGCAAGTAATAGAAACCTTCTTTACTAATTACCAACCAAAAATAAAAGGATGTGAACCTTGGCATTTAACTAAGAATTCTTTGGAATGTATCCGAAATAAAAAAGGAAGTACCAGCATTGAAAAAATTGCGAAATCAATAAATACAAACGCGAGAACATTATATACCCATTTTAATGATTTCATTGGATTTGGCCCTGAGGAAATGATAGAAATTATTAAAACAAATAGCACTTATTCAGAACCCTCTATTAATGAATCATCAAGCTCTTTATCAATAAAGAATCTTTTTGAAGACATGAAAGAAAGTGAAAAAGGCTAAAAAAATAAAACAATAGCACATGAAATCAGCGAATTTAATTCAAACCAAAATGTACGCCGATGTACATGATAAAAGTCTTTTTGAGGCTGCGCAACATTTAGGGCAAGATTATCTAGAGAACATTTTTGAACGAAATGTTTTTCCTTCAGAAAATGCTTTAGACGATTTAAAACATTTCGATGAGACTCTTCCAACTGCATCTAGTGATGCTAATAAAGTTATACAATTCTTGAACACCTACGGCGCTCCTGCTACCGTTGCTACCTTAGGCGCTCGATATTTCGGCTTTGTATCTGGTAGTGCCGTACCCGCTGGATTAGCAGCAAAAAGTCTTGCAACGTTTTGGGACCAAGCACCAGCCATGCATGTGCTCTCACCTATTGGTTCAAAATTAGAAACGGTGGTTGAGAGTTGGTTGAAAGACCTGTTTCATCTACCAGAAAAAACAGTCGCAGGATTTGTGAGTGGAACCTCAAGCGCTAATTTTTGCGGACTGGCAGCTGCGCGTTATCGATTGCTTTCTAATCTGAATTGGGATGTTAATTCGAAAGGTTTATTCAATGCTCCAAAAATTAGAATTGTTACAGGTAAGCATGCACATTCCACCGTATTAAAAGCGATCTCGCTATTAGGTTTTGGTATAGAAAATATAGAATGGGTAGATGTTGATGACCAAGGTCGAATAATTCCTGAACGAATGCCTGAGTTAGATAACAGCACCATAGTAATCTTACAGGCAGGAAATGTGAATAGTGGTTCTTTTGATAACTTCAATGTCATCTGTAAAAAAGCAAATACAGCGAATGCCTGGGTACATATTGATGGCGCATTTGGACTCTGGGCCGCAGCAGTAGAAAAATTGAACCATTTAACACAAGGTATTGAGCTAGCGAATTCATGGGCTGTCGATGGTCATAAAACATTAAACACACCATACGATAGTGGTATTGTTATGTGCTCTGATAAAGAAGCCATTAGATCAGCTTTGCATATGGCTGGTAGTTATATTATTACAAGCGAACAACGTGATGGCATGTTCTACACCCCTGAAATGTCAAGAAGAGCAAGAGTAATAGAACTTTGGGCAACAATGAAATACCTCGGCAAATCTGGTATAGATGAAATGATTTACGAAATGCACCAAAGGGCACAACAGGTCGCTAAAGAACTTGCTGCGATTGATGGGTTTACCATTTTAAACGATGTGGTTTTCAATCAGGTACTGGTACAATGTAATACCGATACACTAACTGAAAAGACTATGGAAAATGTACAGCAGCTGAGAGAATGCTGGGCAGGTGGATCGTTATGGAACGGAAGAAAAGTAATCAGAGTAAGTATTTGCTCTTGGGCTACAACCTCTAAGGATATCAGTCGTTCAGTCAAATCGTTCGAGAAAGCTTTATTAATGGTAAAAAAAGAATGTTCATAGAATTATTTTGTGATGTGAGATGTAAGCTAGTTATGGTATTTGGTTATTATGTATTTTTATAACAATCAAAGACATTATTCATGAAACTAAATGCTACGCATATTTTCCATTCGCTTTTAATTGTATTTTCTTCTATTGCTATACTATCCTGCTCTAGTAAATCAAACAAGCCAGTAGAAGTTCCTTTAACCATTTTTGAAGACTCTGTTACTGGCCAAGAAAGAGCAAAAGAAGCACGAGAAAATATCGTCGCTAAAATGGCAGATGGATTAGAACTAAGCCTCTGGGCTTCTGATTCGTTGGCACCCGACCCCATTGCAATGGATATTGACAATAAAGGTCGCATCTATCTAACGCGAACAAATCGTCAAAAACATTCAGAATTTGATATTAGAGGATATCGCGATTGGATGACCCCATCTATTTCGTTACAATCTGTGGAAGAACGTCGTGCATTTTTGCATAAAACATTTGCACCGGAACTAAGTGAAGAGAACGAATGGCTTTCTGATTTGAATGAAGATGGTAGTCATGATTGGAAAGATTTAGCTGTTGAAAAAGATGAAGTATGGATGTTAGAAGACACCAATGATGACGGCATGGCCGATGTTTCAAAACGAATTTTAGAAGATTTTAATGAAGAAGTTACAGATGTTGCGGGTGCCCTTCTAGTAAGAGATGAAGACGTTTTTGTAGGTGTTGGCCCTGATATGTGGCGTTTAACAGATACCAACGGCGATGAAGTTCTTGACGAAAAAACATCGATTGCTCACGGATTTAATATTCATATTGGCTTTGGTGGCCACGGTATGTCTGGAGCAATACAAGGCCCTGACGGAAAAATATATTGGGGTGCTGGTGATATAGGAGCAAATATTACAACTGTAGATGGGGTTAATCACAAATACCCTAATCAAGGTGTAATCGTAAGAGCAAATCCTGATGGGAGTAATTTTGAAGTGTTCTCTCGTGGACATAGAAATACACATGAATTTGTTTTTGATGCTTATGGAAATATAATCTCATCTGACAATGACGGTGATCACCGTGGAGAAAGTGAGCGTTTGGTTCACATCGTTGAAGGTTCTGATTCTGGATGGAGAACAAATTGGCAATTTGGAAAATATACAGATCCAAAAAACAATGGTTATAAAGTATGGATGGATGAAAAGCTATACTTACCACGTTGGGAAGGTCAAGCTGCCTATATCATCCCTCCTATTCAAAACTTTCACAATGGTCCAACAGGAATGGTTTATAACCCAGGGACGGCTTTAGGAAAAGACTGGCTCAATCGATTCTTTTTAGTTGAATTTGTTGGTGACCCGAGTAGGTCACATATTTGGTCTTTCGATTTAAAACCCAAAGGAGCGTCCTTTGAATTAGATACCGATATTGATATGATAAGTGGTGTTTTACCTACCGGAATTAAATTTGGTCCTGATGGGGCATTATATCTTGCAGATTGGATTACCGGATGGGGGACTAAAAACTATGGTCGAATTTGGAAACTTGACGTTGCCGACGATAAAAATGATCTTGAAAAAGAACGAACAGAAACCGAACGTTTGATGACACTAGATTATGGGGGG
>CALLIG010000068.1 GCA_938009735.1 uncultured Flavobacteriaceae bacterium | reverse complement strand
GGTAAAATATTAGGTCTTCCTCCAACATTAGATGCTGTAGAAGGTGTAAACTTTGATGGAGCAGGAGCAGGAACTTGTTTAATCTGGTATTTACGATACGAAGAAGGTTTGGTAGGTTTAGCACCAGACTTAAATGCAAATAACTTACAAGGTAATTTTGATTTATCAAACGCTGTAGAAGTAGTTCGTACTAAAACTGATGGTGGTACTTTAACAGGTGGACCTTATTACTTTACAGTAGATGGTACTCCTGATATGGTTTCAGGTATTGCTTTAACAGGATCAAGATCTGGTGCCAATAGCACTTGGATGATTACTGATGAATCAGGTAAGATTTTAGGTTTACCACCAAGTTTAACTGCAGTTGAAGGAGTAAACTTTGACGGAGCAGGTGCTGGTACTTGTTTTATCTATCATGTTAGATATGAAGATGGTATTGTTGGTTTAGAAGCTGATGGCAACCGTGATGCTTTAGAAGGATGTTTTGATCTTTCAAATGCTGTTAAAGTTGTTCGTTCTGCTGCACCACACGCTGGTGAGATCGTTGGTGGTCCTTTTGCATTCTGTGTAGATGGTACTCCTGATATGGTTTCAGGACTTTCATTAGAAGGTGACCGTGTTGGATCAATGAGTTCATGGGTTATTACAGATGATACGGGTAAAATATTAGGTCTTCCTCCAACATTAGATGCTGTAGAAGGTGTAAACTTTGATGGAGCAGGAGCAGGAACTTGCTTAATCTGGTATTTACGATACGAAGAAGGTTTGGTAGGTTTAGCACCAGACTTAAATGCAAACAATCTACAAGGTAACTTTGATTTATCAAACGCTGTAGAAGTAGTTCGTACTAAAACTGATGGTGGTACTTTAACCGGTGGTCCGTTTGAATTTATTGTAGACGGCAACGTTGATAATGTATCCGGAATTGCCATAACTGGTAATCGTTCAGGTAGCAACAGTACTTTTGTGATTACTACTCCAGAAGGAGAGATATTAGGTATTCCACCAAGTTTAACTGCAGTTGAAGGCATCAATTTTGACGAAGCAGGTGCGGGTACTTGTTTAATTTGGCACTTACGTTACGAAGACGGACTTGAAGGTCTTGAAGTAGGCATGAATGCCAATGAATTGAATGGATGTTATGATTTCTCTAATTATATCGAAGTTCTTCGATCAGATGAAACAAGCGGGAAAACTGGCATTACATTATTTCCAGTACCAGCTTCAGATGTTCTAAACGTGTCTTTAAAATCTTTTGGAAGTCGCGATGTTCAAGTGACGATGGTAGATTTAGCTGGTAATGCAGTTAGATCTAACACCGAGAAAGTTGTTGATCAAAAAGTTTCTCTTGATGTACAGACTATTCCATCAGGATTGTATATTCTTAAAATTAGTAACGCAGAAGGCAAATCAATCTCTAAGAAGGTTATTATTCAATAAATAGTTATTTTACCTTTTACTAAAAGCACCTTAGACTAGTCTCTAAGGTGCTTTTTTTTATTACAGTTTCTTCATTACAATACTTCACAATAGTATCATCAAATATTCTTAAAAGTTTATTTATTGGTGATAACTCTGCGAACTAAGCACACGTACTTTGTAGAATAAAATATAAAACAATTAATTTATGAAGTATTTAGTATCAACATTTGTTCTTGCCTTAATTGTAATGGGTTGTTCAGATAACGATGATGGAGTAATAGCTCCGGAAACATCAAATTTAGAAATCAACATAGCTGGTTTAGAAGACCTCGGTGCTGATTATGTTTATGAAGGTTGGATTATTGTAAATGGTTCACCAGTTACTACCGGAACTTTTTCTGTAGATGCCAACAATAGCTTATCTAAAACTTCTTTTAGTATAGATGCAGCACTATTAAAAGCTGCGACGGCTTTTGTTTTAAGTATTGAACCTGCAGATGATCCTGATCCTGCGCCGGCTCCTACAAAACTTTTATCAGGTGCTTTTGATAATACGACTGCAACCTTATCAGTTGTTGATCAAGTTGGTAATTTTGCTAATGCTACAGGTACATTTTTTCTAAGAAGTCCTACAGATGAATCTGATGGAATGAACAATGGGAATGATGAAAACGGACTATGGTTCGGAACACCTGGTGCTCCTCCAACTCCAAATTTAACACTACCAACACTTTCGCCTGGTTGGGTTTATGAAGGTTGGGTTGTAGTTGATGGCGTTGGTCCAATAACTACAGGACAATTTGCTGATGCTTTTGCACAAACAATGGATGTTTTAGCACCCTTTAGCGGTCCAAATGCAGGTCCTCCAATTCCGGGAGAAGACTTCTTTTTAAATGCTCCGGATGGTGTCGAGTTCCCACTTGATGTTAGAGGAAGAACCGTAGTAGTTTCCGTAGAACCTTTTCCAGATAATAGTCCAGCTCCTTTTCTTTTAAAGCCTTTGGTTGGTGTTGCTGGTCAAGATACCGCTCCTGCTACTCATGAGTTGGCTCTTAATGCAGCTTCGCTTCCTACTGGAACAATAACAAGATAGTTTGGTGGTTAGTTTAAATGAAAAGGCCTTGGAAAATCTTCCAAGGCCTTTTTTATATGGGTTAATTTTTAAGAATTATTCCCAAGAATCTATGTGATTCATATCATCAAATTTATATTCACCAACACGATCTTTTCTGTATTTGAACATTAATAATGTTAGGCCCACTAGTAATAAATGAAGTACTAATAGTGTAATGCCAATTGGCAAAAACCCTGCAGGTATAACATGATTTTCATAGTCGCCATAAGTAGACAATACATATATGCTTTCTAGGGCTTTATACACGTATACCAAGAATACAACATATAAAACATATTCCAAATTACGCATTTGAGGATCTGTCATTTCCTGCTCCTTTATTTTAAACCAAAGAACATAGAGAAATATAAAATGACCAACTGACAAAATTGGAAAAATATAATTACCAGGTTTAAAAAAATAAAATTTACTGGTATACGGTCCATAAAAATTAAAAATAACCAGTATTGCCAATACTACCGCAGTTATTATAAACGTACGTTTTATGGTGAAAATTTGTAAAATAGAATTCATTATAAGTAGGTTTTGGGTTTTGGGGGACCCTATCAGACTTTTAGAACGTCTCCTCACTTTGTTTTATTTAAAATATTCGATGAAGCGCAAAATTTGTTGGGTATCCTCCAAATAGTGTTGCGAAATTATTCTTTACGGTATTAAAAACACCATGAAATGCATAATCTTAGGAAATCCAATTTCGATCTGTTGCAATTTTTGAGTAAATCAATAATAATCCGGCAATAACAATTACAGCGATTGGTAATATTGTTCCTTGAACGACATCAAACACTTCTGTTGTATTTGTCATGAAAAAGTAATAGCCTGTTCTTGCTACGACTGCGATAAGTGAAATCCAAAATAAAGGAGTAGCCCATTTTTTTCTTAGAAGCAAAGCAATACAGCCTATTGCACCTGCAAATACCGCAATTGCATAAGCAGCTGTGAGCCATGTAGGTTGTATTTCAAAAATAGCTCTTTGGGCTTCAGATAAGGAAGCCATTATTTCATCTTTAGAATATGCATCTTGAATATAGGCAAACACTCCCATTAGATTCCAAAGAAGGGCTATGATGCTTAAAACCCAAAAAGATACTGGCAGTTTTGTGCTACTATTAGTTGTCATAAGGCGTTGGTTATATTGGTTATAGCCTTCAAAGTACAAAAAAAATCAATTTAAAGAGCCTTACTTGGTTTATTGCATCGGAAATGCCTGTTCAAACAAGCATAAATATTACATTTAAGCTTTCAACTTTAATAAATGCAAAAGAAAAGATTTTACTACCTCATACATTTACAATATTTGGGCTTTCGTTATAGTGGCTGGCAAAAACAGCCCAAACAGAAGACCGTAGAACAAATGTTACTTAAGACTTTGAAATTTGTACTTCCTGAAATGGAGTTTAAGATATTAGGAGCTGGTCGTACTGATGCTAAAGTTTCAGCATTAGATGCTGCTTTTGAACTTTTTGTAAATGAAGAAATTAAAAATGAAGATGATTTTCTAGATCTTTTTAACAAAAACCTTCCACCAGACATTCGTATTATTTCTATTGAGTCAACTGATAAAACATTTAATATCATTCAGAATAGTAAGCTTAAAGAATATGTGTATTTGTTTTCCTTTGGAGAAAAGAATCATCCATTTAGTGCGCCATTCATTGCAAATACTTTAGAACATTTAGATATTGAATTAATGAAAAAGGCTGCAAAGCTATTTGAAGGAACTCATGATTTTGCAACGTTTACAGCACGAATACAAGAGAATACTATATCAAAAAGAACTATTGAACTTTGTGAGATACGAGAAAACGAAATTCTAAAAGCTAATTTTTTTCCAAAAACCACCTATGCCTTACATGTTAAAGGACAAGGATTCATGCGTTATCAAATACGTATGATGATGGGCGCATTGATTCAATTGGGTAAGGGAGAACTTCAGCTAAAAAATATAGAAGAAGCTCTTCAAGAAAACAATGCTATTCAATTGACCTATGTCGCACCAGGTTCTGGGCTATTGCTAAATTCATTACAATTCGAAGGAAAGAGTCATTAAGTTTAGTACCTTTATTTCAAACCATTTGTAATTAAAAGTGCGTAAAATCAAGACTAAAGCGATTAAACCAAAGATTTCAAGAGCCAATAAAAAAGTAGGTAAAGCCCCTGGAACCATTACCTATTTAGGTTATCGTGAGAAAACAGATAGTGTGATTCATGTCATTAACTATGACGAATCTAGTGTAGATGAAAACTATCCAAAAACGATTAAAGAGTTACTAGATTCTAAAAAAGCCAATCAAACAAATTGGATTGATGTTGTGGGTCTTAATGATGAAAGTTTCATTGAGCGTTTAGGAAAACAATTTGGTTTAAATGCCTTGCTTTTAGAGGATGCGGTCAATACCCAACAAAGACCTAAAATAGACGAATATGGAGATCATATTTTTGCTGTATTTAAAATGTTATACCTAGATGAGCATAGTGTTTTGGTTAGCGAGCATGTGGCATTAGTATTATTTAAGGATAGTGTATTGGTATTTCAAGAATTGGAAGAAGATGTATTTGAAGGTGTAAGAAATCGAATAAAATCTAAGGATAGTCGTATTCGAAAGCGTGGGGCCGATTATTTATTTTTCGCTCTTATTGATGCTATTATTGATAATTACTTTTTCGTTTTAGAAAATATACATTTAAAAATAGAGGAGTTAGAAGAAGAAGTTTATGCAGATCCAAATCCAGATATAGCTAAGCGTATTCAGTATCTAAAGAAAGAAGTTTTAAAAGTGAGACGTTTTATTTACCCAGTTCGTGACCTTGTGAGTCGTCTTGTTGATTCAGAAAACGAATTAATTTCAAAAGATACCAGAGTGTATTTGAGAGATGCCTTAGATCATTGTATTGAAATTAATGAAAGTTTACAAATTTACAGGGAAATGTCAATGAGTTTGATGGAGATGTATATGAGCAACATGAGTAATAAAATGAATGAGGTAATGAAGGTGTTGACGATAATGGCATCTATATTTATTCCCCTTACATTTATAGCTGGTATCTACGGAATGAACTTCGATAATATGCCTGAACTTCATTCAAAAAATGGATACTTCATTGTTTGGGGCGTAATGATTGCACTTTTTATTGGGATGATGATCTATTTTAAAAGAAAAAAGTGGTTATAACTTATAACACCAGTAAAGTCTAACTTTTTGTATATTCAACAAAACTAACTTTTATGCCCTATTGGCTTTATATATGCCTTATTGTTTTAGGAATTTATCTTGGAGTTAGCATCTTGCTCTATTTTCTGCAAGATTATCTTATGTTTAAACCTGAGAAACTAGAAAAGGACTTTCAGTTTCATTACGAAAATCAAGAAATAGAAGAATATAACGTAGAAACTAGAGATGGCGCTATTATTAATGGACTTCGGTTTAAAGTAAAAGACCCAAAAGGGATTGTTTTTTATCTTAAAGGAAATTCTAAAAGCATCAAAGGTTGGGGTAAATTTGCTGTTGACTTTACTAGACACGGTTATGATGTTCTAATGATAGATTATCGTGGTTTTGGAAAAAGTACCGGTAGTAGAACCCAAAAGGCCATAAAAAGAGATCTTCAAGTTGTTTACAATAAGATTAAAGAGAATGTAGACGAGAAGTATATTATTCTTTATGGTCGATCATTAGGTTCTGGTTTTGCCGCTAAGTTGGCTTCAACGAATAGTCCTCGTGTACTAATATTAGATGCTCCTTATTATAGCTTAAGTAAAGTAGCCAAACGTTACATGCCTTTTATGCCACTTTCATTATTAATAAAATTCCCTATGCCTACCTATAAATGGTTAAGATATGTACAATGCCCTATTCATATTGTACATGGCACAGATGACAAGCTGATTCCGTATAAAACAAGCGTTAAGTTATCGAAGATCAAATCCAAGCAAACCACCTTGCACACAATTATTGGTGGCGGACATAAAAATTTAAATACCTTTGAGTCGTATCACAAGATATTAAGTGATATCATTAATATAAAACCAAAAAAGGTAGATTTGAAAGGTTCAAGTATTACTGTAAAACACACTTCAAAAGTAAGTAATGCGTAGGCTTAAAAAGATCGGAATTGTACTGGCTATTTTATATGTTATCATATTGACAACTTCTTATATATTTCAAGAGAGGCTTGTTTTTTTTCCTTCAAAGATGCCCATGCAGCATGAATATGATTTCTGCCAACCCTTTGAAGAATTGTTTCTAACTACTCCCGATGGTGCAAAATTGAATGCAGTACACATTCAAAATAATTCTACCAAAGGCGTTGCATTATACTTTCATGGTAATTCAGGTAACGTTTCTCATTTAAGTCATGTCGCAAATATGTTAACGCGCCATGGTTATGATGCCATTTTAGTAGATTATAGAACATTTGGTAAAAGCACAGGCGCTATGAGTGAAGAAGCTTTATATGATGATGCCCAGCTCTTTTATGATTATGCCTTGAAGACTTATGAAGAGAATGAAATTGTATTGTATGGTCGCTCGTTTGGCAGCGGTATAGCCAGCCAATTAGCTGCAGTAAATAATCCTTGTCGATTAGTTTTAGAATCTCCTTTTTCTAGTGCGGTTGATTTAGGGAAACATCGCTTTCCATTTCTACCTATTTCTTTAATGTCTGAATTCCGGTTTCCATCAACGGAATTTATGCAAGATGTTAAGTGCCCAGTTTATATTTTTCATGGGACGGATGATAGTGTTATCCCTTATGAATTTGCAGAGAAACTATTTGAATCTATTCCTGGAAACGGAAAACAGTTTTATACCATTGAAGGAGGCGGACATAATTACTTACAAGATTATGATGTCTTTAAAAATGGAATGAAACAAGCCTTAAACTAATGCTTTAGATTAAATAGCATATATTACTTATTTTTAAGTGTTAGATTAATCAAATAATCCTGAAGACAAATACCGATCACCTCGATCACAAACTATTGATACTATAGTTCCACTTTCTAAGGATTCTGCTAGGCGTAAAGCAACTGTTGCTGCTCCACCGCTGCTCATTCCTGAAAATATCCCTTCTTCTGTAGCTAATCGTCTGGCCATTGTACGGGCTTCTTCTTCACTCACCTCCATAACGGTGTCTACTTTTCTTGCATCAAATATTTTAGGTAGGTATTCTTGCGGCCATTTTCTAATTCCTGGTATTCTTGAGCCATCGGTAGGCTGAACACCAACAATTTGAACCGCTTCACTTTGCTCTTTTAGAAAAGTTGAAGTACCCATAATAGTACCTGTAGTGCCCATCGAAGAAACAAAGTGCGTGATTTCGCCTTTGGTGTCTTTCCAAATTTCAGGACCTGTTGATTTGTAATGTGCTTTCCAATTGTCAGAATTAGCGAATTGATTCATCATTATAAAACCTTCATTTTTTACTTTGGCTTCTGCGTAATCACGAGCTCCTTCAATACCATCCGGAGTAAGGGTGACTTTTGCACCATATGCCCGCATTGTTTGTACGCGCTCTTTCGTAGCGTTTTTAGGCATAACCAATTCAATGGTTAATCCATACAAACCAGCAATCATTGCCAATGCAATACCCGTATTTCCGCTTGTGGCTTCAATTAGATTTGAGTTTACATCAAAATCTCCTCTTTCTAAACCACTCTTTATCATATTAAAGGCCGCACGGTCTTTAACGCTTCCACCAGGGTTATGACCTTCAAGTTTAAAGAATAATTTTACGTTTGGGTTTTGATTCAAAACCTTTGATTCCACTAAAGGTGTATTACCAATTAAATCTAATAAACTATGAGACATTCGGTTTTGTTTTAATTTTTATTTCAGGTGTATGAAACACCGTTGAATTTGGTAATATAGATTCCGTAAGCCATGAATTACCACCAATTATCGAATTCTCACCAATAATAGTTTCTCCTCCTAATATGGTTGCATTTGCATAAATAGTAACATTGTTCTCAATGGTTGGGTGTCTTTTTGTTTTTTGAAGATGCTTTGCAACAAAAAGCCCGCCTAAAGTAACACCCTGATATATTTTCACGTGATCTTTGATAATAGCAGTTTCTCCAATAACAACTCCAGTACCGTGATCTATGTGAAAAGAATCACCAATAACAGCACCAGGATTAATATCTACGCCAGTTTGTCTATGAGCATACTCGGTCATCAATCTTGGTACTAAAGGAAAGCCGACCTTATATAATTCATGTGCTAATCTATAAATTGCAATAGCATAAAATCCAGGATATGCCATATAAACCTCTTCAATAGATAAAGAAGCTGGGTCACAATTTACAGTAGCTTCCGCATCAAGGTTTAAACGTTCTAGTATTCTAGGAAGTTTTTCTACATAACTCTCCCATAGCTTTCTGCAAGGCTTTTCAGTATCCCAACATGCTAAATCAACTAAATTATCAAATTCTGCCTCTAGCTTTTCAAGATTTGATTCTACTGGAGTATCTATATCAAACAAGGTGTAAAAAAGAAGGTTAGTAAACACTTCTGTTCTTTCTTTCAGCTGATACCTAAGATTAGGTTGTTTCTTATGCTGCTTGATCTTTTCTATAATTAACTCTTTGTCCATAGACTTAATAGATTATGATTCAAAATTAACTATTATTCTCTTATTGAAATTTTTAAATAGTTAACTTTAACTCAAATTTATATAGATAAGTCGCATGCCAAATACAGCAATTACAAAAGAGGTATTTTCTTTTTTAAAAAAATTAGAAAAGAATAATAATCGCGATTGGTTCACAACGAATAAAAAGGAATTCAAAAGCCTTGAAGATGAAATGAAGGTGTTTTTTAATGACCTAGGAGATGAAGTCAAAGCAACTGATGAAATTGAAAGAGTAAAAATTTTTAGAATTTACAGGGATGTTCGTTTCTCTAAAAACAAAACTCCATATAAAATTAACTTCTCAAGTTCTTTGTCTAGAGCAGGAGCGAAGCTAAGAGGAGGATACTATACCCAGGTTCAACCTAACAATGGTAGTTTCATAGCAGCTGGATTCTGGCAACCAGAAAAGCAAGATTTATTAAGAATTCGTAAAGAATTTGAACTTGACGCGAGCGAATTTCGCGAGGTGGTTTCTAATAAAAAGTTAACGGCCATATGGGGGGAATTGGTAGGAGAAGAGTTGAAAACTGCACCAAGAGATTTCGACAAAGAGCATGAAAACATTGATTTAATAAAAAAGAAGCAGTTTATTTTTGTCCGTAACTTTACAGATAAAGAAGTGCTTGATCCTAATTTTAAGACGGAGGTTGTCAATTCTTTCAAAGCAATACGACCTTATTTTGATCTAATGAGTGATATTTTAACGACAAACCTAAATGGGGAATCACTTTTAGACTAAAGCAGCACTATCAAAAAATTGAATCTGATCTTGAATTCTTTTGATCACCATATTCAGCATACGCTTGTTTAATGCTGAGGAGTTAGTGATATATAATTCATATTCTTCAATACCGAATTGACCTACTACCATTCCCTTTAAAGAGTTTCTAAGTTTTAGGTCTTTTTGAATGGCATGTGTCACATAATCCAAACGTTTTTCAAGAGTTAACTGATAAAACGAATTTTTACGTTTGGTGATATAATTTTGAAAAACATGAAGAAAAAGATCGTTTTGAAACTTAATGACTGGTCTCAAAGTTTGATTTTGAAAACGCTCTTCATCACTCATTGTTTCCGTTAACTTGGCAGATAAAATTTGTGGTCGAATCTTTTGAAGACTCTGTGTTCTTTCGTTCATGAGTGTACTTTGCAATAAAGGTAGTTATAACTCAATGTTAGACTTTAAAATCCTCTGAAATTTTTAAATATTTTATAAACAGGAATTATCCTATAATCTAAATATAAACATACAATTTTAAGAATTTAATAAGAACTTAGGTTCTAATCTATGAATCCTCAAAACGCTTTCAGATTTTTTCTTAACCTTCTTTTCTAGCCAATTTCTTTCTTAATTTTGAACGATAAATGAAACGCCTTTTAATAAAAATATTAAAAACATACTATTATGAGATTTCATACCAGAAAATGGGTAAAACCAGAAGACCTAAATGCTAATGAAACCCTCTTTGGTGGAAAATTATTAGCTTGGATTGATGAAGAAGCTGCTTTATACAGTATCATTCAGTTGGAAAATATACGTGTAGTTACCAAATACATCTCTGAAATTAATTTTATGAGTTCTGCTCGAAAAGGTGACATTATTGAAATTGGTATTGAGGTCGTTAAATTCGGTAAAACCTCATTAACACTCAATTGCGAGGTGAGAAACAAGATGAACAGAGAAACCATTATCACGGTAGACAATATCATTATGGTGAACCTTTGCGAAAATGGTAAACCAAAAGAACATGGCAAAACTAAAGTTGAATTCGTAAAAGATCGCCTAAAAAATAAAGACTAGTTCTTTTGAATTCCTTTAGCTACAGCCTGTACTTCATCTAATACACGCAAAAGATTTCCGCCCCATAACTTTTCAATTTCATCTTCTAAATAACCTCTTTTAACAAGTTCTAAGGTTACATTGAAAGTTTCTGAAGCATCAGACCAACCTTCAATTCCACCACCACCATCAAAGTCAGAGCTAATACCTACGTGATCAATTCCAATTAGTTTCACCATATAATCAATATGATTCACAAAATCGCCAACATCAACTGCTGGTGGTAAGTCTTTCATTGTCTTGGTTTTAACGGCTACTATCTTACTCATCTCAACATATTTACCAATATATGCGTCTCTATCTGCATTAGGCAAGGTCATAATATCTTTTCGCTCTAACCATTCAGCACCTAAAGAATCCATTACGGTTTTTTGAATCACTTTAATTTTTTCGCTTCGGGCATCATCTTTTTCGGTATTTAAATAAGAGCTAAATGCCACCGTTTGAACAACGCCGCCATTTTCTTTCATAAGTAATAATTGTTCATCATCTAAATTTCTGCTATGATTACATAAAGCTCTTGCCGATGAATGTGAAGCTATAATTGGAGCTTTTGATAAAGCAATCATTTGTTTCATGGCTTCTTTGGATGGGTGCGAAACATCGATCATAATACC
>CALLIG010000067.1 GCA_938009735.1 uncultured Flavobacteriaceae bacterium | reverse complement strand
ATTCTGTGAGCTAAAGGCGCAT
Organism: uncultured Flavobacteriaceae bacterium; assembly: GCA_938009735.1. Taxonomy (GTDB): domain Bacteria; phylum Bacteroidota; class Bacteroidia; order Flavobacteriales; family Flavobacteriaceae; genus Maribacter_C. Next base: position 3,333 of record CALLIG010000067.1, on the reverse strand, counting down.
ATATGTATAAGGTCTCCGATGCAATTTTCACCTGTTTATGCTCAGGCATCGCATCCATAGTGATCATATTGTGATAACGATCAGCAATTTTTATAATAATTACACGAACATCATCATGTAGTGTAAGTAACATTTTTCTGAAATTCTCCGCTTGTTGCGAAGTACCCATGTCTTTTTTTAAACCTCCTATTTTGGTAAGTCCGTCAACAATTCTTGCGACGGTTTCCCCAAACATTCTGTCGATGTCGTCTAGCGTGTATTCGGTATCTTCTACAACATCATGTAAAAGTGCCGAGGCAATTGATGTTGCATCAAGGCCAATCTCAGAAGCTACAATTTTAGCCACAGCTATAGGATGAAAAACATAGGCTTCACCTGATTTTCTGCGTTGACCTTTGTGCGCGTCAACAGCAACTTCAAAAGCAGAACGTATCAAAACCTTATCTTCATCAGATAGTGTTTGATAGCTTATGCGAAGCAACTCTTTATATTGCTTTGCAATTTCTTTATTTTCTTTTTCTATTGCTACCTGCGTCATTGTATAATAAATGTACCATAATTCGTACGACTACACAACAAAAATTAGGTCAGAAGGTTCTTTATCCGTTGAATGAGAGGAGGGTGAGAATAGTGCATGAAAACGTATGCAGGATGGGGAGTAAGATTGCTTAAGCTATTTTTTGAAAGCTTTTTAAGGGATGTGATTAATGGTTCGGCTGCAAATGTATTTTTAGCATAATCATCAGCTTGATATTCAAATTTTCTAGATAAGAAATTCATCACCAAGGATGTTAATTCTGATATGGGGCTATACAAGATTCCGAAGCCAATTAATGCAGCATGAAAACTAGGTTGTGTAACACCTATTGCTTTTGAAACTTCAGGGTTGTTTATGAACAAGGATAAAACGAAAAGTGTAAAGCCCAAAACAAGAATGGAAGCTGTTAAATTGGTAATAATATGTTTGCGCTTGTAATGACCTACTTCATGAGCCAAAACGGCTACAATTTCATCCTCATCTAAATCATTTATTAAAGTATCATAAAGTGTCACTCTTTTCTCTTTTCCAAAACCTGAAAAATAGGCGTTTGCTTTGGTAGACCTTTTTGAGCCATCAATAACGAAAATATTATTAAGTTCAAAACCAACTTTGGCAGCGTAGCTTTCAATCTTGGTTTTTAGAATTCCGTCCTCAAGAGGAGTTTGTTTATTGAATAATGGAACAATCAACTTGCTATAAAACAAATTCATGAAAACAATAATAGCCGTAACTAATCCCCAAACATACAGCCAAAAATTAGGTCCTGCCCATTGAAAAAACCACATCGTTAAAGTGATGACGCCTCCGCCTAGAATGGCCATCATAAGCCATCCTTTTAACTTGTCAGTAATAAATAGTGCCTTTGTTGATTTATTGAAACCAAAACGTTCTTCGATGACAAATGTTTGATAGTAGGAGAACGGTGTTGTAATGATGTCGCTGCCAACTGTAATAATTCCGAAGAAAATTAAAGTGATAATAATTTCGTTAGTGCTAAAACTTCTTGCCAGTTGATCAGCCCATTCAAACCCACCGAAGATTAAAAAAGAAAGCGTTAGCGCAATTGAAAAAATAGAGCTTAAGAGTCCGAAACGATAGTTTGTTTTTTGATAAACTTGCGATTTTTGATATTCTTCAGCATCAAAAACATCTTCAAGGTCTTTAGGAATGGGGTCTTCATGCTGTTTTGCATTTAGATAATCTAATACAGTTTCAATTAGAAATTGTAGTACTAGTATGGTAATGATAGTGTAGAATAAGGTATTCAATTTGTTCTGTATTTATGATTCACTTGAAAATTAAATTAAGCTATGTTTGATTTTTTTTATTTTCAAACTCTTCTTTTCTGTCTAATATCTTTTCTTGCTCAACTCCCTTTAAATATGTTCGTATACCATACAAAATTGACCCCAAAGGAATTAATAAAAAGCCTGAAGTGCTTAAATATGAAATCGAAATAAAAAGTATTAGAACACCAATAATGAACATTAATGCTCCATTTTCTTTGTTCTTAGTTGAGTTTAAAGATTTACTAGCATTATGATGTCCGCTTGCATCTAAATCTCGAAGTAGAAGATAGGCTTTCTCTTCGAAGTCTTCATCAAAGCTTTCACAAGTAGTTTTAAATACTGCATGCTTATTTGTTATTCCACAAAGAAGTCCTTTCTGAAAATCGTTCTTTCTGTTGTGGCAGATCTTGCAAAATTCCAATCGATCTTCTCTGGTCATGGTTTTTGAATTCTTTCCGTTTTACATTGAAATGATCATTTAATCAAGCTTAGCAAATACAATGATTTAGAATCTTTTTGATTTAAAACCCTCGCTGTCTTATCGCTTCAAAGATAACAATTGCAGCAGATACTGATACGTTCATAGAGTCTATCTCTCCTTGCATGGGTATGATGATATTTTGCGTCGAATTATCAAGCCATTCTTTGGTGAGTCCCGTAGATTCGGTGCCAACAACAATTGCTGAAGCTTTTGTAAAATCAATTTTGGTATATTTAGTAGAAGCAGTAAGCGCCGCACAATACAAATCGATGCCCTTGATTTTTAAGAAATCAATGACTTCTGTGCTGCTTCCGATAGCGATTTGTTTGGTAAATACGCATCCTACACTAGAACGAATCATATTCGGATTGTAAAGGTCTCCCTTAGGGTTAGCAATAATTATTGCATCTACATTTGCGGCATCTGCTGTTCGTAACAAAGCACCCATGTTACCTGGTTTTTCTGGTGCTTCTGCAACTAGAATTAAAGGTTTTGCGTTTTGAAAGTTGAGATCTTCTAAATCATGATTTTTGGATTTAACAATAGCAACAACCCCTTCGGTAGTTTCACGATAAGCCATTTTTTTATACACATCTTTAGAAACTGAAATCAATTCTGGTAACGATTTTAATCCTTTCAAAAGTTCTAAAACATGTTCTTTTTGAATAATAGCATCATAGAAAAATAAGGTTTGAATTTCATAGCCGCCTTTTAATGATAGCTCTAATTCCCGTTGTCCCTCTAAAACAAATAGCCCTTCTTTTTTTCGTTCTCGGGATTTATCCTTGAGTACTAAAACCTTTTTTACCAAAGAATTTTGAAGACTACTAATTTGTTTAATTTCGTTCATTAGTACAAAAGTAATTTAATTAACCCATCTCCGACGAATGAAGAAATCTAAAAAAATGAACATGAAATTTGTAGCTGTATTCCTTTTAAGTATTTTAATCTTCGCTTGTAAAGAAGTACCCAAAAAAGTAGAATTAGAAAATGAGGCTGTAGAAAAGGTTACTAAGGTTGAA
>CALLIG010000066.1 GCA_938009735.1 uncultured Flavobacteriaceae bacterium | reverse complement strand
CCAGAATTACTTGGTGACCATCCTTTTAAGTTTTTATATTCCACTTCGCTAGCTGAAAAATATGCACAAGGCGGTATACCAATTTCTAATGCCGCAGTATATACAATTGGCTTAAATGTAGAGCCTACCTGACGTTGACTTTGAGCTACATGATCAAATTTGAAATGTTTAAAATTTACGCCACCAATCCAAGTTTGCACAGCTCCGGTTTTTGGATTTATTGCCAAAGAACCAGTATTCAGAAACTTCATGTAATGTTGCACACTATCAATAGTGCTGGCTTCTATGTTTTTATCACCTTGCCAATCAGTAACAACCATTGCTCGTTTCTGACTTAGTGAATCCCAAATTTCAGAAACTGATAGCTCTTTACTTACTAGATTTTTATATTGAGGCGTTGCACGCACCGCTTTTTCTATTAATTTTTTATTAGTTAGCCAAGGTGCTTTTTTACCATAGCTATCTTCAAATTGTTTTTGAAGTTTACTCATGTGCTTTTTCATAGCTTTTTCAGCAAGCACTTGCATTTTATGGTTTAACGTGGTGTAGATTTTTAATCCTGAGGTGTAAATATTATAGGTGTTTCCCTTTTCTTTTTCAGAATCTACCCATTTGGTCATTTGTTTTTTAACCTCTTCTCTAAAATATGGGGCTATTCCGTCAGAATAATCAAATTTTTGATAATCCAATGTTATTGGAATGACGATCAAACTGTCTCTTTCATTCACACTTAAAAAGTCGTTATCAGTCATCGATTGTAAAACCAAATTTCTCCGCTTTAAACTTTTTTCTGGAAACACTCGCGGATTATATCCGTAAGTTGCTTTTAGCATCCCAATCAAAACTGCTGCTTCTTCCACCTTTAATTTTGCCGCTTTTTTATTGAAGAATTTTAGTGAAGCACTCTCTATTCCGAAGGTGTTATCACCAAAAGAAACCGTGTTCAGATAATGCATTAGAAGCTCATCCTTAGAAAAAATATCTTCAAGGCGTTTTGCAATAATCATTTCCTTAACCTTATTGACGGTAATATTAGCTTTCTTTCTTTCTCTACGGGGATATAAGTTTTTGGCAAGCTGTTGGGTGATGGTACTACCGCCACCTGATGATTGATCTTGCATCAATAAGGTCTTGATAGCTACTCGAAATAAACTAGGGTAATCAATACCAGAATGTTCATAGAAGCGCTGGTCTTCAATCGCTACTAAAGCTTCTATTAGGTGCTTCGGAATTTTTTTGAATTCAATAGGTTGACGATCATATAGATAATATTTGCCAATGAGGACACTATCTGCAGAATACACTTCAGATGCCCGTTGATATTCAAAATTCGAAAGTTCTGCTTTAGCAGGAAGCTTACCCCATAGGCCTAGGTAGATACTGAAAATGAAGAATAAAAGACCGACAGCCATTATTCCCATTGCATATAATGTATATTTTAGTAGCTTCGGTTTTATCCTTTTGAACATTAAAAAATCAATTTAATAGTGCAATATCAAACTTTAAATATAAAATGATATACGAGTTAACAATAGATTAAAGTTCATATTTTTGATAAAATTGTAATTTATGAAAAGCAGCTTATTTATATTTCTTCTTTTATCTTTTCAAATGACCTTTGGCAACGATATGGTTTGGTCTAAAACCGGTCATAGAACAACTGGACAAGTAGCACAAGAACATTTAACTAGAAAGGCGAGAAAAGCGATAGATAAACTTTTAAATGGCGAAAGTCTAGCGAAGGTTTCAACGTTTGGTGATGATATAAAGGCTGATCGTAATTTTAAGAAGTTTAGTGCTTGGCACTATGTCAACTTTCCTGCAGATAAAAAATATACTGACGTGGAGCCAAGTAAATATGGTGACCTTGTCGTTGGTATTCAAGAATGTATTAAAATAGTTAAAGACGATAATTCAAGCGAAGCAGACAAAGCATTTTATCTTAAATTATTGGTGCATTTAGTTGGCGATTTACACCAGCCTATGCATGTTGGTCGATTAGAAGATAAAGGAGGCAATGATATTCAAGTGCAATGGTTTAAAAATGGTAGTAACCTTCATCGCGTTTGGGACAGTCACATGATAGAAGATTATGGAATGGGTTATACTGAAATAGCTGCAAGTTTACCTAGGCTAACTAAAAATCAAAAGAAATTTATTCAAGAAGGAACTGTATTAGATTGGGTAGAAGAAACACAAGAATTGGCTAATAAAGTTTATGATTCAGTTGAAGTGGGCGAGAAGCTTTATTATAGGTATAGTTATGTTTGGTGGGGTACTGTTGAAACGCAGTTACAAAAAGGTGGTTTGAGACTTGCTAAAGTATTAAATGATATTTTCGAGTAACATTTCAACTATGAAATGATTCTTTTGTCGAATAGATATACCTTGGCATGAGTTTTGAAGTTATAGTAGTGAAGTTAGAAGCGAGGAAATTAGCATAGTAACCCACAATGTTAAAGGCAGTAACTAACCACTACATAGGGTATTAAAAAATCGGTTCTTTTTAAAGAGACCGATTTTTTATTTCTACTAGTTTCATACTTGGTATGATCCTCTAAAACCATGCTAGGTTTGATTTCTGTTTTGGCTAACACTATTCTAAATAGGTCGTTTACTTTATCACCCTAAATGTCAAATTGATGCGTTCTCCTATTTGTTTTTTTGTCTTAGCGATCTGATGTAACCATTGATGCTGTGTTTCCCCCTCCATTAATAATAGACTTCCGTGTTCTAGTAGTAATTTATGTTTCTGTTCTTTTATCTTTCGATGTTTCAGATGGAAAAAGCGCTCTTGACCTAAAGTAACGGATCCAATAACCGGACGCTGCCCTAACTCTTTCTCATTATCTGCATGCCACCCATTACTATCATTGCCATCGCGATAACAGTTCAATAAGCAAGTGGTGAAAACTACATTAGTTTTAGCTTCAATATGTTTTTTTATTTCTAAAAGTTCAGGAGTGAATTCATGTGGTTGCATGGTGATGTTAGAATAGGAGTAGGGTTTGCCATTATTACCAAACAACGCAGTTAGTCTTGGTTGTGGATATGTTTTACCAAATACTTTGATGTCATCTTGTTGCCAGGGAATATTTTTTCTGAATTTTTCAAAATAAAAATCAGCTTTTTTAGCACTTATGAAATTCGAAAAATAACGTATATCACTATTAGGTAATCGCAAATTTATCTCGTCTTCAAACATATTATTCACTAGTTAATACGTTTTTTAATTCATTGCGATATTGCGAAGGGTTCTGACCAGTAAACGCTTTAAAAGACTTGTTAAAATGAGAGAAATTATTGAATCCGCTTTCAAAACATATTTCGGTAATACTTAGTGACTGTTCTGCTAAAAGCTTTGATGCGTGAACTAATCGATATTCATTTACGAACTGCGTAAAAGTTTTGTTAGTTATTTTTTTGAAATATCTGCAAAATGAAGGTATGGTCATGCTGACCATATCAGCAATTTCAGCTAAAGAGATTTCCTCTTTGAAATTACTTTTCACATGATTAAAAACAATATTAATTCTATCATTATCCTTCACTTCTGTCTCTATAGCGAACCCTTCGGCGTTTAAAATTTTGAATTCCTTTGAATTTGCTAATTCATTCAAAATGTTTAGTATAGACAACAGTCGTTGAAAATCGGTTTGGTATTCTAAGACTTCCATTTTATCGCCTACTTTTTGTTTTACCCGACCTGAGAATGCAATACCGCCCTTGGCCATTTCAAGAAGACTGTAGATTTTTTTCATTTCAGGAATGGTAAAAAAATCATTTCCTAAAAAATCTTGTTTCATTTGAATGACAGTTTCACTTTCATTACCAGTTAGCTTATCAGTAAAACCACAATGCGGCAGATTGCTGCCAATCAATATAAGGTCTCCTTTTGAGTAGTATGACACATGACTTCCTATTTGACGTTTGCCTGCTCCACCGTTTACATAAACCAATTCTATCTCAGGGTGATAGTGCCACAATGTATTTTCATTTATAGCGCTAGCATAAAACTTTTGATAAGTATATGAGTGTCCAAATGTAGGTGCTATCGTTTCTAGAGTTGGCTTCTTTTTTATACTATTCATATCTCAAAGTTACTTTTACTATTGTGACCTAATCTCTACAAAATTACCTAAAATATATACGAAATTACCTTTTTTGACTAATTAGAAGTTTTACAGGGATAAAATAGCACATAAATAGGAAAAGACTGTAGTAGTGTACGCTTTGTATCCTCTTTAAATTTGTAGTGTAATTAATTACGAAATATAAAAATTAAATAATATGAAAGCAAAAATGAGTAAAGCACCAACTGAGGTCAGAAAAAATTCATTTTTTTCAAATTTTAAAGGGAGTAAAAGAGTTTTATGGACAGCATATCGTAATCATCGATAATTGTAATAAAAAAAGTAATAAGAATAGTAACCGTCAGCAGGTACGTTGACATTAAATATAAATACCATGAAAAAGTTAACACTAGTAATTGCCCTTATGTTTGTTGCAGTAATAGGTCTTGCAGCAACGCCAAATTTAAATGTAACTCCAGATCAACCAAAAAGCTTGAATTTCTCTATTGAGACTTATGAGCAAGAAACGGCTATTCGTCTTTTTGATGAGCAAGGAAACCTTATTTTTTCTGAATATGTAACAGATCAAAAGTCGTATTCAAAGCGATTTGATTTAAGTAAGCTTGAAAAAGGATTTTTCTTGCTAAAGGTTGAGAACTCACTTAAAGAAATCATCTACACTATTGAAATGAATAAATTGGAGGTTTCAATTAAAGACATGAACGAAATCTTGAAACCAACTATTATAACAGAAGATAATAAGGTTAAGATAAATTTCTTAAATCTTGCTCAGGAAAATGTAGTGATAAAAATTCTTGACAGTAACGATAGAACTGTTTTTGAAGAAGTTATTGAAAAGACTATGGTTATTGAAAAAGCCTTCAATTTTGAAAAAGCTTATAAGAATAATTATATGGTAATGGTAAAGGTTAATGCAAACAGTTACTACCAGCCAATAACAGTAAAATAAAGTTGATTTAAGTTGAGTTAAATTAAGTTGAAACCTCGAAGGCGTTAAAACCTTCGAGGTTTTGTTTTTATAGATATAAAAACGCCCAATACATAAGCGCAAATTGTAGCGGAATTCTTAATATTAAAATCCATTTTGGTACGCCCATCGACGCATTTTTGCCAAGTAGCATATGAAAGTGAACTGGTAAAAAGAAAACCAGCATGGCAATGATCGTATACACCGCGATACTTTTACTTGGTGCAAAGCAAATCGCAACACCAACAATTATCTCTAAGAAGCCCGTAAAATTGACTAAGAACTTATGGCCTGGTAGATATCCTGGTAATATTCGCATATACATCTTTGGTTTTACAAAATGCATGATACCAGCAACAATATAGGCGGCTGCCATCACATATAAATGCCAAGGACTACCCATTTTTATAAGAATTTTTTATACCGTTCCTTTTTATATTGTGGCACAGAAGGATTATCCATAAAAAGTGTCAAAAGCTCTTTTGGCTTTTCGCGCATAAACATCAACTCATAAAATTGCTGCGTTGTCAATGTATTTTGTGATTGCTGTTGTAATTCTAATACATCTCCGGTTTTGACTTTTCCTTCTTCTAAAATTCTAACATATGTACCTGGTCTATTATGATCAATGAACTGTCGAAGTATATCTTGGGTACCAAAACGAATGCCTAATTTATAACATGGTTCTCGTGGCTGAGATACTTGAACTAATGCTGAACCGAGTTTGTAAATATCACCAACGCGCATGGTTGATTCATTAAGTCCTTCAACGGTAAGGTTTTCTCCGAACATTCCCCAATCCCATTCTAAATCAGGATATAATTTTTTCCAATACGGATAATTATCTGATGCGAATAAATAACATGCTTTATTTACACCTGCATGATGTACACGGTCAATCACGGTATCATTTGAAACGTCATTGATTGTCAATGAAAGAGCTTCTGATACTGGTTTTTTAAAAATACCTGTTTGTTCTTCTTGACCGTTCCAAACAAAGGTTGTCGGCGAACCTAAATTAGTAGAGATTACTTTCATTCTATAAAAATAAAAAAACCACCGTATACATACGATGGTTTGGGGCTTAATTTTCCTTAATCGGAAAATTAATGGAGGAATTGTCTTATTTAGTTTTTATCGATCTAGTTTTAAACTATTATTAGGCAGACATATTCTTTATAGCTTTATCGAACTGTTTAATATATTCAATGACATGTATTACAATTAATTCTTCACCTGTATTTTCAAAATCGGCAATAGTACCATTTTCACCAAGATCCCAAAAATGTGTTGCCCCTTTTTTGAACTTTATAAGTGTGATGCTTCCATTTTTATGTCTTGACACAGCTAAGCCGTCAGTATTACATGTCCAACTATAAAACTGTGATCTCTTATGAAAAGGAAGCCTTTCTTTTGGTTTGAGACGAATAACCAAAAGACGCATAGTGTCATTTTCATATAGCAAGCCTTGTTCAAGTTTTGATGCAGCTTGACTTTTTTCTAACTCGTTTAATTTTGATGTTTCCCAAGGTTCAAAATTACCAGCTGGATTTAATTCAACTACTTGTATTAAGATATGATTTGATTAGATGAATTTTTTTAGGATTCATAATTAGCAACCTTACTA
>CALLIG010000065.1 GCA_938009735.1 uncultured Flavobacteriaceae bacterium | reverse complement strand
AGAAGGCTCAAAATGATATATTTTTGGAGAACCATAGCATAAGTAGGTTAAGTTCATGGTAAGATTTGGGGAAAAAAGGCGGAGCATTGCTCTGCCTTTTTTATTTTCAAACCCCCGTAATTAACAAGGTTAACCTCACTTTCACGAAAAAGACATTTAAAACTTCAAAAATAAAGGTCTTAAAAAACTCAAAAATTCCTTTTTTATTCAAAGCAATACCAGTAATTTAGTATTGCCATAGCATAAGTAGGTTAAGTTTATGGTAAGATTTGGGACGAAAAGGGTGGAGACTTCTCCGCCCTTTTCTATTTAAAATAGTCACTAAAAAAGCATCCTATTTACGACAATTCGTAAATAGGATGCTTTTTAATTAGATCTTTAATCAGCTACAAAATACAACTACTTATTAGCTGCATAAAGTTCAGATACTTTATCCCAATCAATTACATTAAAAAATGCACTTACGTAATCAGGTCTTCTATTTTGATAGTTTAAATAGTAAGCATGTTCCCAAACGTCTAATCCTAAAATCGGATGACCACCACAACCAACACCTGGCATCAATGAGTTATCTTGATTTGGAGTAGAACAAACTTCTACCTTTCCACCTGGGTGAACACATAACCATGCCCAACCTGAACCAAATCTCGTTCCTGCTGCTGCACTAAACTTACTTTTAAACTCTTCAAAAGAACCACAAGCTGCATTAATAGCATCTGCTAATTCACCAGAAGGTGCTCCTCCACCATTTGGTGACATCACGCTCCAGAATAAAGAGTGATTAAAAAATCCTCCTCCATTATTTCTTACACCGCCATTTGACATGTCTAAGTTTGCCAGTATGTCTTCAATTGATTTTCCTTCAAGATCAGTACCCGCTATTGCTCCATTTAATTTTGTTGTGTATCCGTTATGATGCTTGGTATGATGAATCTCCATCGTTCTTGCATCAATATGTGGCTCCAATGCATCATATGCATAGGGTAATTTTGGTAATTCGAAAGCCATAGTTTTTTTATTTTAAGTTTAAAAAATGATTTATTCAAATTTACATATTTTAACATTCACATTGCTATAATAATTTGTTAAGAACTGTCTGAGAATACGTAATTTGCAATAAAAAAGAGGTGCACGATAGTCCCTTTAAAATATACAATGCTTCTGCTGGTTCTGGTAAAACATATACCCTTGCCAAAGAATATTTGCGAATACTTCTTTCTTCAAATGAAGGCTATCGCCAAATTTTAGCCATTACGTTTACTAACAAGGCGGTAAATGAAATGAAAGATCGTATTTTAAATAGTCTTTTTGATTTTAGTCAAATTGATTCTATTGATAATGCTCCCCCAATGTTTATCACGCTTACAGAAGAGCTTCAAATTGATGTCTTAGAACTTCAAAAAAGGTCACAACAATCATTAAAAAAAATATTACACAACTACGCCTACTTTGATATTTCTACAATTGACAAGTTTACACATCGTCTTATTCGCACTTTTGCCAAAGACCTTAAATTACCTCAGAATTTCGAAGTTGTTTTAGATATTGATTTGTTACTTGACGAAGCGGTTTCGAGGCTTATCAATAAAGCAGGTACTGATGTAAAGCTCACACAAATTCTTATCGATTTTGCTCTTGAAAAAATTGATGATAATAAAAGTTGGGACATTGCTTTAGATTTAAACAAAATAGGAAAGTTGCTTTTCAATGAGACTGATTCTCAATATCTCAAAAAGTTAGAAAATAAAAGCATTGATGATTTTCTTGAGCTACAAAAAATTATTAAAAACAAGATTAAAACCCTAAAAAAAGCTCTTATAGATGATGCTTCACAAGCACTACAAATTATAAATACAAACGCACTTGAACATTCGGATTTTAAATCAAGTTGGTTTCCGAAGTTTATGCTTAAAATTCAAAAAGGAGATTTTAACATCGACTTCAAAGCAGGGTGGAAACAAAATTTTGACTCAGAACCTTTATACGCTGGAAAATGTGATGCCGATAAAAAACCGCTATTAGATAATTTGCAATCTCAATTTATTAGTCTTTTTAACTCCATAAAAAGTAATACCTATTCTTACCAACTTGTAAACAACATTTACAAAAACATTGTTCCACTAACTGTTCTCAATTCGATTCAACAAGAAGTTAAAGCTATTGAACTAGAACGCGATCAATTATCTATTTCTGAATTCAACACTATTATATCAAACGAAATAAGAGATCAACCTGCTCCTTTTATTTATGAAAGACTTGGTGAAAAGTACCGTCATTATTTTATTGACGAATTTCAAGATACTTCTGAAATGCAATGGCAGAATTTAATTCCATTAGTAGACAATGCTCTCTCTAGTGAAAAAGGTTCATTGTTTTTGGTAGGTGACGCCAAACAAGCAATATATCGATGGCGTGGTGGCAAAGCAGAACAATTCTTGCAGTTAGTGAATGGTATTGAAAATCCGTTTGTATTTCAACCCCAAATTGAAAACCTACCAGCTAATTATCGAAGTCACGAAGAAATCATAAATTTCAACAACAGTTTTTTTACTTCAATTAGTCCTTACTTAAATAACCTAAGATATCAGACACTTTTTGAGGATGGTAATAAGCAAGGAGCTAATGATAAAAAGGACGGCTTTGTACAACTAACTTTTTTAGAAGAGGATGATGAAAGTAGCCTTGACGAACAATATGGTCAAACCGTTCTTGCTATCATAAAAGAGGTTCTAGAGAAGAAACATGTTTATAAAGATATTTGTATTTTAGTTCGAGGTAATCGTGAAGGAGTAAAATTGGCAAATTTTTTATCCCTAGAAAATATACCTATAATATCTGCTGATAGTTTATTACTTAAGAGTAGCCCGAAGATTACATTTTTAATCAATTTACTTTATTACCAAAATCAACCTGAAGATTTAGAAATAGCTTATCGTTTATTATCATTCCTATCATTAGAAAAAGAGAACCGCCATCATTTTATTAGTCAGCATTTGAATACTATTGAAGAGCTTTTCAAAGAATCTTTTGAGTTTGATCTGAACAATTTGAAACAAGCTTCCGTTTACGATCAAATGGAATTTGCGATAAAACAGTTCAACCTCGCTCCAAAACCAGATGCTTACATTAATTTCTTCATGGATACCGTTTTTGATATTGAACAAAAAGAAGGTACAGGTATACCGCAGTATTTATCGTATTGGGAAAAGAAAAAAGACAGTTTAAGCATTGCTGCACCAGCTACCATTAATGCTGTACAAATAATGACTGTGCATAAAGCGAAAGGACTTGAATTTAATGTTGCCATCTTTCCTTATGCAAATTCAAAAATTTACAATGAGATAGAGCCGAAATTATGGCTGCCTATTGAGCAGGAATCTTTTAATGGGTTTGAAGAAATGCTCATTAACAAAAAACAAGAAGTTGCGAATTATAATGAACTGGCAGAAATTCTCTTTAATGAAGAAAACGATAAATTAGAATTAGACGCTTTTAATATACTTTATGTTGCCCTTACCAGAGCTGTAAAGGCATTATACGTAATTACAAAAAAAGAATCTGCATCAAAAAATATAGATGCCCCTAAATCATATGCTGATTTGTTCCGTTTGTATTTAAATGAACAAGGATTATGGAACGATGCATTGACTACCTATTCATTTGGTAAATTAGCGATTAACGACACCAAAACATTACTTGAAGAGCAAGAACAACTTTCGTATCAATATTCATATAAAGACAGATCAAGTTTCAAAATTCTTACTAAATCAGGACAGCTTTGGGATACTGATCGAGAAGATGCATTAATAAAAGGAAACCTTCTACATTATATAATGAGCTTAATTGAAACTGAGGTTGATATTGAAAATGCCTTAGCCTCTGTTTTGCGTAATGGGGATATTGTGGATGATGAAATTGGAGAGTTGAAAATTAAAATTCTTGAAATAACAAAGCATCCTGAATTACAATCGTTTTATTCAGATGGAAATATCATAAAAAACGAAAAAGACATCATCACCCAAAACGGAAGCATCATCCGCCCTGACCGTATAGTAATTAAAGAAAACAAGGCAACTATAATAGATTACAAAACAGGCAAACAAGATTCAAGGTATAAAGAACAGGTTTATGACTATGCAGATGCTTTAGAAGACATGGGCTATCCTGTTGAAAACAAAATTATCATATATATTAACGAAACTATAACTCCAGAATTCATTTAAGAAATACAATCATGTACGGAAAAATAAAACAACACCTACAATCAGAACTTGATCAAATAAAAGAAGATGGTCTCTACAAAAGTGAGCGCATCATAACTTCTGCTCAAGATGCAGTTATTAAAATCTCAACAGGTGAAGAGGTAATAAACTTTTGCGCTAATAATTATTTAGGTCTATCATCACATCCAGAAGTGGTTCAAGCAGCAAAAGATGCCATGGACACGCATGGCTTCGGAATGTCGTCGGTACGTTTTATTTGTGGCACTCAAGATATACATAAGGAGTTGGAGCAAAAAATTGCTGATTTCTATGAAACTGAAGACACTATATTGTATGCCGCAGCTTTTGATGCAAACGGTGGTGTTTTTGAACCTTTATTAACCGCAGAAGATGCTATTATTTCTGATTCACTAAACCACGCCTCAATTATTGATGGTGTTCGCTTATGCAAAGCTAAGCGCTATAGGTACATGAATAGTGATATGTCTGATCTCGAAAAACAATTGCAACAGGCCAATGCAGATGATTGTCGTTTTAAAATTATAGTTACTGATGGCGTATTTTCTATGGATGGCCTTGTTGCTCCTTTAGATAAAATATGTGACCTCGCAGATAAATATGATGCCTTAGTTATGATTGATGAATGCCATGCAGCCGGTTTTATTGGTAAAACTGGACGCGGTACTCTAGAAGAAAAAGGTGTGATGAATAGAATTGACATCATCACAGGCACATTAGGAAAAGCACTAGGAGGTGCAATGGGTGGTTACACTACAGGTAAAAAAGAGATTATAGAAATTCTTCGACAGCGTTCAAGACCTTATTTATTTTCAAATTCGTTAGCGCCAGCAATTGTTGGTGCTTCAATTAAGGTCTTCGAAATGCTTGAGAATGACACTTCACTTCGTGATAAGCTACAAAGTAATACTGAATATTTTAAAAAGGGAATGAAAGAGGCAGGCTTCGATATCATTGATGGTGATTCGGCAATTGTACCCGTTATGCTGTACGATGCTAAGTTATCGCAGCAAATGGCCAACATGTTACTTGAAAAAGGAATCTATGTTATTGGATTCTTTTATCCTGTAGTTCCAAAAGAAAAAGCACGAATACGTGTTCAATTGTCTGCGGCTCATGAAATCGAACATATTGATAAGGCAATTCGTGCATTTATTGAAGTCGGAAACATACTAAATATCGTCTAAGTGCGTTATTTCACCTATAAAATGCAATAAAAAAAAGAAGTGATGTACTTTGTTAATAATATTTAACAAGTTACATTTGCAGCTAATAAACACTTAAACTTAAAAATTTAAACATGAAACATCTTAGCAAATTATTGGTTGTTGCCCTATTAGTGGTAGGTTTCAACAACATACAAGCGCAAGACGAGAACAACCCTTGGCAAGTACAGTTTGGGGCAAATGCTATTGACGTATATCCTACTGGGGATGTAAGTTCTTTTGGTAATGAACTCTTCAACGCTAAAGATCATTGGAATATTCTTCCTTCAATCTCTTACATCGGAGTTTCTAAGTCTGTTGGTAAAGGATTCGCAGTTGGAGTTCAAGGTTCTTTAAACAAAATAAGCAAAATAGGAGATACTAAGGTAGATGACCTTTCTCACTATGCGTTAGACGGTACAATTAAATATAACTTTCTACAGAATACTACTGTTGATCCTTTCTTAGTAGTAGGTGGTGGTTATACTTGGGTTGATGAAATTGGTGCTGGTACAGTAAATGCTGGTATTGGTGTAAATTTCTGGTTTTCAGAAAACATGGGCCTTACTTTACAGTCAGGTTATAAGCATGCTTTCGAAGATTACGGAGTTAAGCATTGGCAACATTTAGCAGGTATCTCTGTTAAATTTGGTGGTACTGATACTGACGGTGATGGAGTATATGACAAAGATGATGCTTGCCCAGAAGTTGCTGGTCTTGAATCATTCAATGGTTGTCCTGATGCTGATGGTGATGGTATTGAAGATAGCAAAGATAGCTGTCCTAACGAAGCTGGTTCTAAAGAAATGAACGGTTGTCCTGATGCTGATGCTGATGGCGTTGCTGATAAAGATGATGCTTGTCCTAACGAAGCTGGTCTTGCTGCTTTAGCTGGTTGCCCAGATGCTGATGGCGATGGTGTTGCTGATAAAGATGATGCTTGTCCTAACGAAGCTGGTCCTGCTGATAATAAAGGATGTCCTTGGGCTGATAAAGATGGTGATAGCGTTTTAGATAAAGATGATGCTTGTCCAGATGTTGCTGGTACTGTTGCAAACGGTGGTTGCCCAGAGGTAACTGTTGAAGTTCAAAAACAATTGAACGATTATGCAAAAACTATCTTGTTTGATTCAGGTAAATCTTCTATCAAAGCAGAATCTACTGCTGTTATGGTTGATATCATCAGAATTTTAGCTGAGTATCCAACTGCAAGATTCTCTGTAGATGGTCATACTGATAGTCAAGGTCCTGCTGCTGCTAACCAAAAGCTTTCTGATTCTAGAGCTAACGCTGTTCGTGATTTCTTAATCAACGAAGGTATTGGTGCTGATAGATTGACTGCAACTGGTTACGGTGAAGACACTCCTATCTCTAGCAACAAAACAAGTGCTGGTAGAAAAGAAAACAGAAGAGTAGAAATCAACTTACTTAAATAAGTAGATTTAAAATCTCTTTTATATAATATAAAAGCCTCGCAATTGCGAGGCTTTTTTTATTTTTAACCATGCAGAGTTTTTTAGAAGAAGTCGTTTCTGAAGTAATACAAGAACATAACTCGCTAGAAGAAGTAATTTTTGTATTGCCAAGCAAACGTGCTGGCACCTTTTTGAGAAACGCAATTGCTGCAACATCTACAAAAACTGCCTTTGCTCCTCAAATTTTTAGTATTGAGGAATTTATTGAAAAAGTATCCGGACTAGTCTACGCTACAAATACCCAACAACTTTTTCAACTATATAATACATACCTCAAACATACAGATACAGAAAAAGATAACTTCTTTACTTTTTCTAAATGGGGACAAACCTTACTTCAAGATTTTAATGAAATTGATCGGTATTTGATAGATGCCAAAAAATTATTTTCAAACTTAGCTTCTATTCAAGAAATCAATCATTGGTCAGTTCAAAAAGACAAAACCAAAATGATGCAAGATTATCTTGATTTTTGGAATAATCTTGATCAATTATATTTCAATTTTAATAGTGCTCTTTTAGAGGAGGGATTAGGCCATCAAGGCCTTGTTTATAGACATGCTTGTGAGCAACTTTCAGCCTACCTCTCTACTACCCAAAACAGCACTCATGTATTTGTTGGCTTTAATGCTTTAAATACTGCTGAAACGCAAATTATACAGACTATTCTAAAAACTAGTACAGCTTCAATTTATTGGGATACAGATTCGTATTTTTTAGATGACCCGATTCATGATGCTGGGTT
>CALLIG010000064.1 GCA_938009735.1 uncultured Flavobacteriaceae bacterium | reverse complement strand
GCTGACGAGCAATAGCTTCCATAGCTTGGCCACCGATTTTACCGATACCAACACCAACACCTATTACAATTAATCCTGCACCTACAATTCTTGGAATTGTCATAATATATATGTATTAAAAATTAAACATTCAATTTAATGTGCTTCTGCATGGTCATGCTCTTCTGAAGCAAAACCAAAATACAATGCTGAAAGCATGGTAAATATATAAGCTTGTAAAAGCGCAACTAATATTTCAATCAATGAGATTGCAAACGCCAATCCGAATGATAATGGACTTCCGATCCAGCTTTTGAAAATAAACATCAATCCGATCAAACTCATTATTACGATATGACCTGCTGTCATATTCGCATACAAACGAATCAATAGTGAGAAAGGCTTGATAAAAATTCCTAAAATTTCAATTGGAATTAATATAATATATAAAGGAAGCTTTCCATACCAAGGCATTGAATCTCCAAGTGGATTGAATAAGTGCATCCAATAATCTTTAGTACCTGTTAAATTGGTCAACAAGAATGTAAGAACAGCCAAGGCAGCAGTAACAGCTATATTACCTGTAACATTAACCCCTAATGGAGTCATTCCAAACATATTCAAAAACCAAATAAAGAAAAATACAGTCAATAAAAATGGCATGTATTTCTTGTAACGCTTTTCACCAATATTTGCTATAGCAATATCGTCTCTTATATAAAGTACAATTGGCTCAAAGAAACGGCCGATACCTTTTGGAATACTCCCATTCTTAGCATACGATTTTGCCAAACTTCTAAAAAGCAAGAACATTAAAAGACCGGTTATAAAAATCATAACCACACCTTTCGTAATAGAAAAATCTAAAGGTTTATTATTAGTTGCATGGTGCTTCTCATCATAATTGATCGTGCCAGATGCATCAGTCTTATATATTTTACTGTGATATAATTTATAGTAATTACCATCAACCTCAGCAAGTGTTTCACCATGATGGAATTTTGATGAAGAGAAAACTTTCATTCCATCATCAAATAAAATAACTGGCAACGGAAAACCGATATGGTTTTTAGAACCGTCTTCTTGTTCAATAGAAAACAACGAAAAATCGTGGGAATCTAGGAGGTGATGGTCGATATATTCTTTAATCTCAGATTTGAGATCTTTCCCACCTTCTTCTACTTCTTCTGCAATTGCAAAAACACTAGAACTTATAAAAAGTGTAGTAACGAACAGAAATTTAATCAAAAAACTTTTTTGCATAACTCCCA
Source organism: uncultured Flavobacteriaceae bacterium (assembly GCA_938009735.1). Lineage (GTDB taxonomy): Bacteria > Bacteroidota > Bacteroidia > Flavobacteriales > Flavobacteriaceae > Maribacter_C. Next base: position 4,617 of record CALLIG010000064.1, on the reverse strand, counting down.
ACAATATTGGTCTCTAAAAATCGGTGCAAATGTACGTCATTATCCGAAAAAGAAAAAAGCATTTTCATTTTTATTTTTTAGAGAAGGAGCTGCTGTAAAATGGTGTCTTTAATCCATTTCTTTGAGCAACTTAACGAGTACCAAAGTCTCCATAATTAAGCAGGTGATATATGGAATGAAAAAAGTGAAGAATTCTATTTTAGATTGGCTACCATCTTGCATAAAAAGTGGATCGAAAATCAAAAAATAAACTGCAAATTTTAATGTACTGCCAATGAGGAATATAAAGCCTAAGTTTTTATTTTGCTTTTTCGCCAACAGTACCATGACGTAGTAAATAGCAACTGCCATTGCAAAATTCACAACGTAACCCATCGCAATAAGGTCTATAGGTAATTCAGTAGCCCTAGCATAAAAAAATGCTACATGCAGCAGGGCTAGAAGCAGCAAAACACCAAATAACTGAAGAGCGAAAGAAATTACTTTTTTATCCAAACTAAGGGTTTAATTTTTTGGTCTGTTTAATTACTAGGTACATAGAAATTACAACAGCAGATAGCGTTAATATAATGGTGAACATGTTATTGTCTTTTTGATATTTCTCATCTAACCATCCACCAAGCCACGAGCCTAAATAAATGACAACACCCATTTGTACAGCAATGCCAGTTAGGGCAAGCCAATACTTTGTTTGGTTTTTGGGTTTAGACATCAAAATATTTTCTAAAGATTAAGTCAAAATTACCCAAAATAAAAATTGCCACCCTATAAATAGTATGGCAATTTTTATAAGTCTAAAAATGTTATAATATTTAAATGATTTTAGCCTAGTTTATAAGCTAAAACAATTTATCACTTTAAGATGCTTTTGCTGGTCCATTAACGTTACTTCCTAAAGAAGATTTAAATCCACCTGAAGAGTTCGAGTTGCTTCCTACAGAAGTACCGCCTTTCCCTTTCATAGTACAAGAAGCATTAAATGTTGCTCCTGGCTCTACTGCTAGTTTCGTAACCGCTACTGTACCTTCAATAACTGCTGAAGATTTTAGAGATAATAAATCAGAAACTAAAAGTTCGCCATTAAAGCTACCTTCAATATCTGCGTTTACACATTCTACTTTACCGTGAATGTATCCGTCTTTACCTATAACTACTTTACCAGATGTTTTTACATTACCATCTAATTTGCCATCAATTCTAAAATCAGCCTCGGAAACGATATCTCCTTTGATCTTAGTGTTCTTTTCAATTCTGTTAGGTTGTCCGCCGATCTCGTTCATATTTCTAGGTTTTTTGTTGTCTGAAAACATTTTCGCTTATGGTTTTGGGGTTAAAAGTGAATTCTTATATTCTTTTATGTTTTTATGTACTTGAACTACTTTGTAATTAGAAGACAAAATCACAAAATTTTGATTCTTAACAAGATAGTCCTTATTAATTTCTAAAAGTTCAGCATAACCTTCAGCTCTGCTTTTCGATTTAAAACCGTGAACGATTACAAATTGGTCTTCCAAGGTATAAATATCTTTTGAAATTACATTAGTATATTTTAAATCTTTTATCGATTTTTCAAGTAGCTCTTTTAATTGTAGTGCTTCTTCGTTTTTAGATCTTTTAAAAGGAAATACTACTTTCCAATTTCCTGATCCTGTGGAACCTACCTCTGGAGAGAAATCTTTGATCGCTAATTTTGGTAATTGTTCAGCTACCATCATCTCCGCTTTCTTACCTTCTGGATTATTTGGATAAGTCAACGCCACATAGTTTAATGCTTCTTTAAATGGCTCAAAACCATTTAGTCTTCCTATGGCATTGGCCTTCAGCATTTCAAACTTCGGTACGATAGGATCGCCAGTATATTTATTAATGTTTTCAGCGGCTCCTGTTATTACAGTTAAATACTCTTGATTGCGATACCTTTTATATAAAGCACCATAACGCGCATCAGGGCTATCTTCACTATCTGCTAAAACCGCAGAAGGGTTCAAAATAATTTCTGCATATCGCGAATCACCATGATTTTGTAAAATATTCTCTTTCATGCTAACCAATAACGGACTGCCTTCTTCTTCATATATTTTATAAAGGTTGTATTTTGATGGAAGTATCAAACGTTCTTCAGGGTTTGAATCTAAAACATCTTCAAGCTTTCCGGCAGCCAAAACGTTTTCTTTGAATTTCTCTTTATAGATTAATCCTAATTGGTAATTTGCAAAATTACGTTCTCCACCAAGGCTGTCTATAATAGAAACATCTTGAGGAACTTGATCCATATAAAACGCAACATCATATTTTTCTTCATCTGAAGGCAAAGCACTTAAACTATCATTTTCTACAATAGCATCTCCGGTATCAGAAGCAGCTATAGCTCTGGTTTTATTACTCCAGCGCCAATCATCTTCAAGCTTACGATTGCCCCATTTGTTGGTGAAATCATTTTTACCGTAACCAAGACTCTTTAAATTATAGAAATAGAATTTTCCTTTGTTTTCTTTACCACCTTTTGATTCTCCGAAAGAAGCAAAACTAGCTGTGATCTGTTGTTCCGCTTTCTTTTTAGCAGCTTCTTCATCAGCTTTCATTTTATCAATATGCTCTTGAAAATAAGCTAGACGATCATCAACAGACATGTTATATAAAGTAATTACACTATCAGTATAGGTTACAATATCTTCGTACTTAATTACATCTTCTAAGTTATCTAGCTTCTTTTTGGTTGCTCTAAACTTTTTAGTGTTTTCAGGTAGATTAGTTAAAAGGCTATCATAATAGGCGCCTGCATCTTTATATTGATTGTTATCAAAATTATCTTCTGCAAAATCTTCGTAGTTCAGGGCATTTAATTTGGGCATATTCTGTGTTGCCCTAAGAGATTTGTTGAAATAAGCAAAAGCTAAACTGTCGGAGCCATTGCCCAAATGAAATTCACCAACTTGTCGATAAATCTTATTTAAAAAAGGTCGGTTTTCGCGATTCTCCTCTAAATCAGCAAGGAAATCCATCACCTCTTCTCTATTCGCATCGGTAATTTCTATGTTTCTAATCTTCTGAATTACTGCATTTATCATATACACTCTAGGCGACTTTCGATTTAAATCGACCACCTTATCAAAAGCATAGTTCGCACTATCTTTAAACCCTAGTTGGTTGTATAATTGACCGATGATATAATAGTAACGTCCTTTTTCAGGATTCTTTTTGGTATAATAGGATGCAATTTTTAGCTGTTGAATAGCAGTATCAGGAGCTTTTAAATTTATAAATGCCTGTGCCATCATAGCTCGAGCATCTGCATATTCTTGATCTTTTAGATCTTCATATTTTAATAAACGCTTTAAGTTTTTTAAGGCCAAATCTTCATTCTCTAAGCGAATGTTCACCTTTTCACGCCAAATATGGGCTTCATTCAGCTTGTCACTATAGTTGTAATTTTTAATAACATAATTGAATGCTTCTAAAGCCGGAATGTATCGTTCATCAAAATAACGCGCCTTACCTAATAACAAAAATGCTTCATCAGTCTGTGCATTTTTCTCATCATCATTGATAAGCATACTATGTTTCTGAATGGCCTTGGTGGCTTTTTCTTCTGCTAAAACGAAATTCGGATTATTATCTTCAGAATCGAGTTTGACTTCTCCGGTTACATCAAGACGTTCGATGGGTAGAATTTCCCAATAATCATCTTGGTAGTTTGTGTTGAGTTCTTCTCGCCCAGCATCAAATGCAAGACCCCCATTGTACAAGGTATTGTACTTGGTATTGAGTGCATGCCAATTGCGATTTAAAAAAGCATCTTTTTTAGTAGAACAAGCGTTGAAAACAAGGCTTGCTAAAAGTGCGGTAAGTATGAGTTTATATTGAACTTTCAAAATTGTGTGTATACGTATGTTAAGTAAACTAAAAAAGAACAGTATTATTATGTAGTTCGTCGATAAAAGCTTTAAAAAAAGCGAAGTGCAAAAGGATTCTTGAATTGATTTTACTTGAAATTCATAAATCATTCCGTCAGATAAACTGTAATCCGAAGGATTTTATATATTAATTCAGCTAAAAAGAACTTCTAGCTACTTATTCATAGCTTTCTCAAAGCCTACTTTACAGACCAGGTGGTCGGTTTCGCTACAGTTTATCGATGCGACTGCTGATTATGTGTAGTTGAAAGTGCCTTTTTAACCATAAAACGGTAAAATTGACTACCAAAGAGGTTTTGAAACTCCTAAAAAAGACCACTCGGTCGGTTATGAGCATATTGGACGCTAATCAAATAGCGTCTAAAAACACCCTTTGAATTGCCTTATTTATGTGTATTAGGTAGCAAAAAACTGCTCTAATTCTTTCAAAGTTTCTGTAGATGTAGCAATGTCTTTAACAATTTCACCCTTGTTCAATACAACGATACGTTCACACACTTCAGTTACATGCATCAGATCATGACTTGACACCAAAACTGTGACTTCTTTTTGAGCTGCTAAGTCTCTAATGATTTGCTTTAAACGTATCTGTGTAGTAGGATCTAAATTAGCAAAAGGCTCATCTAAAATAACCACTTCTGGGTTTCCAATAAAGGAAGCAACAATGCCAGCTTTCTTTTGATTTCCTTTTGACAAATCACGC
>CALLIG010000063.1 GCA_938009735.1 uncultured Flavobacteriaceae bacterium | reverse complement strand
ATCAAAACCTCTAGGATACCCAGGGACAAAGGATTCCGGAAAAACTAACAACTCGCAACCTTGCTGAGCATATAGTTTCACAAGGGATTCAACTTTGTCTAAGGTTTTTTCTTTATCGAAGAAAACGGGACTCTCTTGAACTACTGCAACTTTTACTTTCATAAGTGATTTAATACATCCTAAAGTAAGCTATTTTAGAAATTTAATTTTATAAAACAGAAAATATTAGAAGTATATCAGCCAATAAAAGAAACTTAAAACGATAAAAGTGCAAATGAAATAAGTAATTATTTCTAATTCATATGCCTTCTTGGCTTTCTTACGAATATCTGCCTTTATGATTGCCATCTCTTTAGCAGAAACTTGCTTGAACTCCAATTCGGTTTTGCCTGAGTTTTCAAGTAACAAATCTTTAATATCCTTAAATTTTCGTTTTTTAAGCAAAGCCCTATTTGCTTTTATTACTAACATCGGTTGACTAGCAGATCCCATAATTCATTTTTTAATTCAAACTATACATAAAACAACCAGTAGAAGCTATATAATATTATTCCAAAGCATAGAATGAAAATACCAGTTTCTCTCTGAGCAGTTTCTTTAGCTTTTCTTCGAATTTCTTTTTTGATCTGCGCTAATTTTTCAGGAGAAACTTCTTTGAATTCTAACTCCGTTACTTCAGCAGTATCTAAAAACATTTCTTTTACCTTTTTGAAGGTATTACGCTTCTTTAGTAAAGCTCTATTTGCTTTAACTACTTTCATCGGTTGTCCGCCATATCCCATAATTCATTGTTTTAATTATGGGTAGTAGAAAATATGGTTTTGTTACAGAATATTTGCCGAATGGTAACGAATATAGGCTGTACGGCAAACAAAAAGCGTCCTAATTAAGACGCTTTTTGATAAATAATATTACATTTTATTAATTGTACTTCTTAATACTTAGCACTTTTTCCATTCGCCATGGTACGTATTATAAAATCACGAACGTCATTATTTGCATTCTGTAAGTCCTCACGACGCAAGTACATCATATGACCTGATCGATACCCTTTAAAATCAAAACGATCTTTCATTTTTCCACTTGGATCTGTTTGCCACATGGTGTACTTCGCCTGAAAATAAGTAGTTGCACCGTCATAATATCCTGATTGTACCAAAACATTTAAATACGGGTTCTGCGCCATTGCCTGCCGTAAATTTTCACGAGTTTCATCGTCATCATTGTTCCAAGGGTGAACAGGGCCGAACATATTATATTTAATATCTGTTTTGAAATTTAATTCTTCCTGTAAGTAATAGTTGATAGCTGGGGTGAAACTATGCAACCATGAAGTAAGTTCAGCACTATAATCAGGTCTTGCGCCAAAATCTTGACGATCTATACCAAGGTAACGGCTATCTAATCGACCTGTTGTAAACCCCTTGTCCTTTAATAAATTCTTCCAAAAGTACTGGACAGGTACTGCAAGATTATGGTCTAATATTTCCTCTTTCGAAAGACCAGAATAATAAGACATCTTTTCAGCAACAGCATTCTTTTCTGTTTCACCAATAAATCCGCCCTTAGCCATGGCAGGTATTAAGGTATTTACCGCATAGTCTTCAGACTCCGGTAAAATTTCTAATAAATCTTTATTCTGTAGTTCAGGAGGCAAGGCTTTATGATACCATGCCGCCGCCGTAAAATAGGGTAGGCTAATTGCATTTTCTACGGCACCGCCCGTATTATATACTTTATAATCAGCTGGTGAAACCATGATGATACCATTGAGATACATCCATTGTCGATTTTGAAGTTCTAGCGAAAGTCCCATAACACGGGGACCTCCATAACTTTCACCCACTAAATATTTTGGAGATCGCCATCGGTTATTTCTTGTAACGAAAGTGTTTAGCCATTCTGCTAGATATTTGATATCCGCATTAATTCCGAAGAATTTTTCGCGATCAACTTCTTTTCCTGATTCTGGAATAGTTCGACTATAACCAGTATTAGCAGGATTTACATAAACAATGTCAGTTACATCTAATACTGAAAACGGATTCTCTTTTACTCCATATGGTTGCACCGGATAGCCTTCATCATCAATTTTTAATACACGAGGTCCAGTATATGCCAAGTGCATCCATACAGAACCAGAACCTGGTCCGCCATTGAAAGAAATTAGTAAAGGACGTGAGGCTCTATCTTTTACATTATTCCTAGTATAATAGGTATAATGTAAAGCTGCTGTTGGTTCTCCCATTTCATCCCAAACGGGTTGTGTTCCTGTTTGTGCGGTGTAATTGATCGGTTTACCATTAATAGTCACACTATGTTGTGTAGTAATAACCGTGTCAATGGGTAACTTTCTATTCTGAGAAATCAATGATTGAAAAGTGAAAATGGTAAGCGTAACTAGAAGTGTAATTTGTCGCATGGTCATATTGGAATTAGTCATTGCTTAAAAGTAGCTAAAAGGAAGTTTATACTCAAATTTGAATGTATAGTTTAAAATTTTTCAAAAACACCTAATCCAAATAAAGCAAAATCATACTTAACTGGATCTTGAGCATCTAACTTTCGAAGACTTGTATCCAATTCCGCTAGCGCTTTGGCATCGTTTTGCTTTCGTTTCAAGAGTTTTAGTTTACGAGCAACATTACCTGAATGCACGTCTAAAGGGCATGATAATAGTGACGGGCTGATGGTATTCCAAATTCCGAAATCGACGCCTGTGGCGTTACTTCTAACCATCCATCTTAAAAACATATTAATACGTTTGGCAGCAGAACCTTTTAAAGGATCACTTACATGTTTGGTTGTTCTTGATGGATGCTCCAGTTCAAAAAATATCTTCTTAAAGCCAGATATAGCGGGTTGCATTGAATCTGAATTAATGTTTTCAGCAAACACACTTTCTAATCCACTATGAGCGGTATAAATGTTTTTCAGACTACTAATAAAAAATCGAAAATCGATGTCATTGTAAGTACGATGTACAAATCCGGCTAAGTTGTCCAAATCTGCATCTTGATGGTTTATCACGAAATCATGTGGGGAGTTATCGAGAAGTTCCATCATTCGGTTAGCATTTGTAATAATGCTTTTGCGATTTCCCCAAGCGATGGTTGCTGTTAGAAAGGCACTTATTTCGACGTCTTCCTTTTTAGAAAAACGATGTGGAATCTGTATGGGGTCGGTATCTAAAAAATCAGGGCGGTTATACTGTTCCACTTTTGCATCTAGAAATTCTTTCAGTTCGCTTTTGTTCATTCTAAAGAAATGCCTAGTACTTGCAGCGCAACCATAGGGCCAATTAATATTAAATTATAAACTGCATGAAGCGCCATTGCCCACAATAGACCAAAGCGAACTCTTGTATAACCCATTATTGCACCTACAGAAATTTGAGGGGCTACAAGTAATGGTGACAGTAAAATAATGGCTGTTGTAATTTCAAAATTGGTAATATGATAAAAACCAAAGATCAAAGTAAGTGCATAAAATGCGTACTTAAAATAAGGTTTGTCCTTAAAGAAAACCAGCGGACCTCTAAAAATAAATTCTTCTATAAGTGGTGCAAGAACTACAGCTGCGAATAACACAAACCAAGGCGATAAGTCATCAAAAGCATCAGCTATAGCGTGTTTGCCTAAATCAAGACTGGATATGCTTTCTAAGCTGCCTATTAGTATACCTAATAAAATACTTATTACTAAAGCGATACCAATTAGACGAAGAACAATACCTGCTCGATATTTAAAATCGGTATTCTCATCTTCTTCATAAACAGGATTTTTCAAAAACTGCCATAAGGTATCTAGCATGTATTAATTTTTCTAGTTGGTAAGAGATACTTTATTTTGGCTTGTTATTTTACCGTCAACCATTACTAATTTTCGATCAGCCAAATCAGCTAATTGTTCATTATGAGTAACAATAACAAATGTTTGCCCATATTTATCTCGTAATTCAAAAAACAATTTGTGCAGATTATCAGCACTTTCTGAATCTAAATTTCCACTTGGTTCATCAGCAAATATTATTGAAGGACTATTTACCAGAGCTCTGGCAACAGCAACCCGTTGTTGTTCCCCACCAGATAGCTCATTAGGCTTGTGATGATAGCGTTCAGAAAGTCCTAAAAAATCAAGCAATTCTTTTGCTTTTTTTTCTGCTTCTTTTCGGGGTGTTTTTTTTATAAATGCAGGAATGCAAACATTTTCTAAAGCTGTAAACTCAGGTAATAATTGGTGAAATTGAAAAATGAATCCGATATGCTCATTTCTGAATTTAGCTAAAGCCTTGTCATTTAGATGAGTAACTTCAATATCATTAATTATAAGGCTACTATCATTAGACTTGGTTTGTATATCTAATGTGCCTAAAATCTGCAATAAAGTAGTCTTACCCGCGCCTGAGGCGCCCACTACTGATACAACTTCACCTTTTTTTATATGCAGATCAACCCCTTTTAAGACTTGGAGTTCACCATAATATTTTTGAATATTTGATGCTTTAATCATAGCTGAAATTTTAAAGGATGAAAGTAAACATTAGGGTGGACATGGCAAAATAACAAGTAACCATAGCTTCTATAAAATTCAGATAGGAA
>CALLIG010000062.1 GCA_938009735.1 uncultured Flavobacteriaceae bacterium | reverse complement strand
TCTACCGCTTCTTTAGAATCAGTTGTGAATTGTTCAACTTCGGCAATATGTTCTTTTATCTTATCGATCATAATAGTATGGTACGTGGCAAATGTAAAAATTTTATGGGAGTACTAATTCAAAATATCCCTAGAAATAAGCATATTATGGCTTTTTCTAGGGATATCGTTATGATAAATTAATAACTTAATGTTTGTCTTTTACATTGTTTTTTACCCAATTCAAACAAGCATCAAAGGTGTCGAAGATATTTTCTTCAGGAATTAGATCGGGAATAATATCAACCCTTTCCATCATATATCTAGGTTGACGTAACACATCAACAAACAATACATCAATATTTGATTTTCTCAAATCAATAAGCACATCTTCAAGGGCATAGAGACCAGACTGGTCCATATACTGCATTCGATCCATTCTAATGATTACTGTAGAAGCTGTTGTCGGAATTTGATTCGCTAACTGCTGAAAGTCACTTGTTGTACCAAAAAATAAAGGCCCTTTTATATGTTTTATAAAAACCTCTTCTCTTAGATATTGAGGAAAATCTTTTTCATCTGCCCAAGCTTTTTCTGTTTCTAAAGATTTTACATCTGAACGCTCCGCAGTCAAATCACCCATCTTTTTCATAAACATTAAAGAGGCAATTACCAACCCTATTCCTACTGCATAAACCAAATTCCAAACGGAAGAAAGCACCAAAACAACAAGCATGATAAGTACTTCTGAACTTAGCTTGAGCGGTCCTATTTTGATGTCTCTTGGTAAACTTGGAATAGCTTTCAAACCTTTATAGTCCATTACCCCTATACCAACGGTGACTAAAATTCCGGCTAGTACTGCAGCTGGAATCTTCGAAGCTACATCAGCTAGTGATAGCATAATAACCAATAGCATTACGCCAGCAACCATACCAGATAATTTGGTTTTTCCTCCTGCGTTAATATTAACAACAGTTCTAATGGTAGCTCCTGCTCCTGGAATTCCACCAAAAATCGCAGCAATACTATTACCAATTCCTTGACCTATCAATTCTTTGTTAGGTTTGTGTTTGGTTTTAGTCATGTTGTCTGCAACAACAGAAGTTAATAAGGAGTCAATAGCTCCTAAAAGTGCAAGAGTCAGCGCAGTAAATATATAGGGCGAAATTGAACCAAGTTCAAATTGGGTAAATATTCCGAGGTTGGGTACTGGAAATCCGCTAGGTATTTTCTCAATTGGCCTATAGTCTAGTCCAAAACCATATGCAACACCTGAAACAACCACTAAAGCTACAAGAGCACTAGGAATGACGGTAGTTATTCTTTTGAATCCGTAGATAATGAATATGGTTGCTAGCGCTAATATTAATTCTAACCAGTTGATGTTTTTTAACGCTCGTGGTAACACTTTAAAAGCACCAATGACACCTGAAGCTTCGGATTTTGCTAAAGTTTTAGCTTCTTTGAGCATATTTTCTTCTGAAATTTCGCCTGCTCGTTTTATGGTTTCTTCAAAATTTTCCAGTACTAGTATGCCTTCACCGGCCTCTTCTTTTAAAATGTTGTCAAGAATAATTTCTTCAGCCTGTGGCTTGAATTTATTAACCAAATCCATATCCTCTTTAGGATAATAACCAACAGCGGGTAGAATTTGAGTAACCAGTATAATAACGCCTATGGCTGTCATAAAACCAGAAACCACGGGATAGGGTATATATCTTATATACATACCTATTTTTAAGAACCCCAGCCCAATCTGCATGATACCTGCTAAGAAGAAAACAATTAGAATTGCGGGCAAAGCTTTTTCAATGCTTCCATCATTCAACGCAACAATACCAGCAATTACTACCATACTCACAGCCGTCATCGGAGCCGTCGGCCCAGAAATTTGAGTATTAGTTCCACCAAAAAGAGCTGCAAAAAAGCTAATAAAAATAGCACCATATAATCCGGCACTTGGGCCTAAACCTGAGCTTACACCAAAGGCAAGAGCTAATGGAAGAGCTACAATACCAGCGGTTATACCGCCAAAAAGATCACCTCTTAGGTTGGAAAACAAGTTTTTCATAGGAAAATATAATAGTAATTAATATATAAAAATACTGGCAAAAAACAAAAGTAGCCAATGTATATACATTGGCTACTTTTTTTTGCGTTTTAAAGTGTCTTTATAAAAACGATACTTTTCCGTTATTGATGTCATACATGGCACCTACGATTTTAATTTCGCCATTGTCTTCCATTTCTTTTAATACAGGACTCATACTTCTTGTATTCTCAATAGTCATGTGAACATTTTTCACAGCCACTTCATTTACGAAATCTATATTTGATGAATTTCGAAGACTTGCATCAGAAGGCTCTGAAACCGCATTTACTGCTGGTTTAATTTTGTCAAGCAAAATTGTAAGATTACCTAATTTAGCGTCGTCACAAGCTCCTTTTACTGCTCCACAAGCAGTATGTCCTAAAATAACTAGAACTTTCGTGCCAGCTAGTTTACAAGCAAACTCAATACTTCCTAACAGATCTTCATTTACAATATTTCCAGCAACTCTTGCGCTGAAAATATCTCCAACTCCTTGATCAAAAATAAGTTCTGCCGATACTCTTGAATCGATACAGCTTAAAATTGTAGCAAATGGGTATTGCCCCGAAGCAGTATCATTAACTTGATCTAATAAATCTCGACTCGCCATTTTACTTGCAACAAATCTTTGATTTCCTTCTTTTAAAATTTCTATAGACTGATTTGGTGAAATTGCTGACTGTGTTTCTTTTGTATGTGCTTTCATTCTAAGATGTTTTAATCAATTAGTATAAATTTTATTTTTATTGCGCGGTTATAAGCAGGTTTACGTCCAGATTATTAACCAGACTTTTGATATCTGAAACCATTGAATTTCCAACCTGAGGCTTTATTCTATTTAAATATAACAAGTTGATATTACTTTTAGTCAAATAATTTGATAGACTCTTGATTGAACTGTCATTATGTTCGAATACATATTCCACCATTTTTTCACTAGCAGGTGAATTCATAACTTCAGAATCACCTATCTTTTTTACGATTTTAAATGACTTTAAAGAGTTTTTATTATTAGCCATTAAATCTTCCGCAAATTTCAGGTTAACTAATGGTTCTAAATTATTAAGCGTACCTAAAGATATTTCTTTATTTGGCTCCATTGTACTTTTATCTGCAGCTATCATTATTGCCCCTTTAAATGTATTAAAAACAAACTGGGTCATATTATCACCAATAAGTTTAAGAGGACTAGATTTCCGCTTACCAAGAATAATAATATCGGGTTTACGTTCTTCA
>CALLIG010000061.1 GCA_938009735.1 uncultured Flavobacteriaceae bacterium | reverse complement strand
ATCTAAGTCCTCTTGGGTAGCTGCTTTTAACTCTAACATTAATAAGGCAGCTGGATCTCCTTCTACAAAAAATCGATTCGCTAATTGCTGCTTATTATTCTTGGTGCAATCAAGAATAACCTTATCCATCATTTCACAAGTGTGCAGCGAATGCTTCATACTAGGTGCAACATCACTCAAACAATCTTCTAATGTATGATAATGCGTTACCACCATAGCAGAAAGCTCAGGGGGTAATAGGTCTAACTGTAACGTAATCTCTGTTGTAAAAGCCAGAGTACCTTCACTTCCGCAGAGTAAATTACATAGATTAAAATCTGATAATTCATCGCCATAAATATTGTTTTTCAACAATTCATCTACAGCATATCCTGTATTTCTTCTATGGATACTCTTTTTCGGAAACTCTTTTTCAATTTCCTCTTGTATCTCATTATTAGACAATTCCTTAACAATATCTCTGTAAAGTGATGCTTCAAATGTATTTCCGTAAGGTTTTGCTTCGAATTCCTTTTTTGTAAGTGATTCAAATGTTACTTGACTACCATCAGACAACATAGTTTTCATGGCAACTACTTTATCCCGCGTAACACCATATTGAATTGAAGTAGTACCTGAAGAATTATTACCAACCATACCTCCAATCATACATCGATTTGATGTAGAAGTGTTTGGTCCAAAAAATAATCCATGTGGTTTTAAATACAAATTCAATTCATCACGAATAACTCCTGGCTGAACAGTTACTTGCCTCTTTTCTTTGTTCAAAGAAATAATCTTGGTAAAATACTTGCTTGAATCAACCACTATTCCATCTCCTACGCATTGCCCAGCTAGTGAAGTACCTGCTGCTCTCGGAATCAATCCAACACCATGTTCAGTCGCAAAATGTATTAATTTTGAAAGATCTAAAATAGTTCTAGGAAAAGCTACAGCTAAGGGAATTTTACGATAAACAGAGGCGTCAGTAGCATACAAGGTTTTGCTTAGTGCGTCTATCTTAAGCTCACCATCTAGGTCTCTTTCTAATTCTTTTAGCAAATTTTTATCCAATTCGGAACAATTTTTAGGTAGTAAAGTCAGTTTGCAAGATTAGAACAAAGATATAAAGAGCCTTTTTGAGAAACTACACTTTAATCAAAAGAACATATGAAAATCACAAAATTAATTGCCTTTGCATTATTTCTAGTTACCACTACTTTGTCAGCTCAGGAGATTGCGAATCACACTATCGGACTACGTTTAGGAGATAGTGATGGTTTTGGAGCTGAAATATCGTATCAAAAATCTATAGGTCGCTACAACAGAGCTGAACTCAATTTTGGGTATCGTGATAGTCGTGAGTATGACGGAATAAAAGGAGTACTGGTTTTTCAATGGATTCACAATATCGGTGGAGGATTGAATTGGTATTATGGTTTTGGTGGTGGTGTTGGTAATGCCAATTTTGAAGCAAGACCAGATCCTAGCAACTCAAGCAATATTATTCAACCTGAAGGAGGTCTATTTATTTTGGGAGCAGGTGATGTAGGTATTGAATTTAATTTCGATAACCTTCCGCTGCTTATTTCTCTCGACATACGTCCTGAAATAGGCATAGTTGGCTACGGAGATTTCGACGATCGCTTTGATTTTGATATTGGTTTGGGTATTCGATACCAATTCTAAAAATATAATCATTTCAAGTATAGTCCTTAACGATCAATTGTTAAGGGCTTTTTTTATACTCCTTATATAAGTACATTTGCCACGTTAAATTAAAATAAGACCAATGAAAAAAATACTACTAGTCCTATCTCTTGTTATTGCTGTTGTTGCATGTAATCAAAAACCAGAAGGATATGTTATTGATGGAGAAATTAGAGGTGAATTAGAAAATGGCACCAAAGTTTATCTTAAAAAGATAGGTGATGATAATAAACCAGTTGATGTAGATACTGCGGCAGTAACAGATGGCAAGTTTGCTTTTGAAGGTGTTGCTGGAGTGCCAGAAGCTCACTTTATATTTGTTGGTGAGTCTCAAGCATATATTTTGATTGTTCTTGAGAATGGTGAAATCGAATTGAGTGCTCAAAAAGATAGTTTGGCTTTAGCAAAAATTGAAGGCGCTCCGCAAAATGATATGCTAGCTGCTTTTATGAAAAAAAGGCAGGCTATGGCGCAGAAATCAATGGATATCCAAAAGGATATGGAAGCGGCTAATACCACCAGAGATGAAGTTGCTATGACTTCATTGAAAGAAGAGATGAATGATTTTCAAGAAGAGTATAAAAGTTTTGAAATGGATTTTATCAAAGCAAACCCTTCGGCTTTAATCTCAGTAATGTTATTAGATAATGCTATTTCAAGACGTTCAATTGAATCTTCGGAGGTTCAGACAGTATTCGATTCTTTTACTCCTGAAATAAAAGAAACAAAAGTTGCCAAACGAATTGCTGAACAGTTACAAGCTATAAATACAAAAGCGGAAAAAGAAAAAAGTACTGCGGTTGGTCAGAAAGCCCCAGAATTTACAGCACCTGGTGTAAACGGAGAGCAATTAGCCTTAAATGATATGCTTGGCAAAATCACATTGGTAGATTTTTGGGCAGCTTGGTGTAAGCCTTGTCGCAATGAAAACCCTAATGTTGTTGCGGTTTACAAAAAGTACCATGACAAAGGTTTAAATATTGTTGGAGTTTCTTTGGATAGAAGCGCTGAAGCTTGGAAAAAAGCGATACAAGATGACGGACTAACATGGAATCATGTTTCACATATCAAATACTTCCAAGATCCTATTGCTCAACTATACAATGTAGATGCAATACCGGCAGCGTTTCTTTTAGACGAGAACGGAGTCATTGTAGCAAAAAACTTAAGAGGGTCTGCTTTAGAAGCCAAAGTAGCTGAGCTTCTAGATTAATCAACCTTATAACTTATAAAAAAAGCCCTGATACAAATGTATCAGGGCTTTTTTTATTAATTATTTTCTAATTTAGAATTTATTACGAACATCTCTAAAGTTTCCTTTAACTTCAGCAGTAGCTGCCTTTTTAACGCTTCCGAAAATGTTCACAACAGAATCATCTCCTAAAAACTCAATAGTAGCGCCCTCGTTTAATACTAAATCTCCGTAAATCGTTAGATTACCTTCTACCGTGAAAGTAGCTCCTTCATTTACAGTTACATCTTTTCTTTTATTATTTCTACCAACAACATAAGTACCATTCATGGCAAAAATTGCATTGTTATTGATATTAGTATTATTACTTACAGTCCATGAACCACACAATAACAATTCTCCATTTACATTAACGGTGTTGAACCTTTTCGATCCTCTGAAAGCAAGGTTATCACCTTCATTAACATTCAAGTTACGACTACCACTATAACTAGGTACATCAGCACAACTTGCTTCAAGACTTTCACTTGGTTTATTTAATTTAATAATTTGCAATCCGTCTTTACCAGCGGCTGCGAATATATAATCTCCTTTTGAGGTTACATAATTGACAGAAGCATCTAATTCTATAATACCAACTAAGTCTGTATTATTTCCTTGATCTTCAGAAATACATAGTCCGGCACCACCATTTGCCATTAAAATGATATTGTCATTGGCAGCAACCGCATTGGTAACAATATTTGATTCATCAACTCCTTCAGGGTTCACCAAAATTGGAATATACTCTATTAGGTCTCCTGAAGAAACATCATAGATACCTGCACCTTTTGATCCTTCAGCTACAATAATATGATCACCTGCAAAGTCTAGTGTGCGTTTTGCATAATCTCCAAAATTAGAAGTAATTGATATTTCACTCTGAACATTAAAATTTTGATCTAAAAGCTTAACACCACTACTGCCATCAAGAATAGCAAGTTTATTATTGTCTGAAATTGCTACTGATCGTAAATCAGCGAAAGGCGCCTCAAGTTGCATTTCGATGGTGTTTTTGTCGTACGATGTTAAAAAACCTTCTTTACCACTAGTAACTAAAACTTTATCAGCAGTTACAAGTACATCTGTTGCATTAAAACCATCTTGAAAACCATATGATATACCAGATGCAAGATCCATTCTTCCATCAGAAACAACAATCTTTGCTACGAATGAATTGGCTGTTGCCTTTACAGACTTTTCTGAATCAACACCTCCTACGACGTATAAATAACCATTATCATATTTTATGGAGTTAAGGTCTGCATTAGTGTAGTATAATCTAGAAGTAACTCTTGGGCTACTCGGATCGCTTACATTAACAATATCGATAGCTCCTGAATAACCGTCTTCTACGGTATTATAGGAAACATACGCATAATCGTCTACAACATGAACGTGTGAAGCAGTTAAATTTTCTGCCCCTGAACGAGATGGAGGATCAACTTGAGCAACTAAGGTTAGCGGGTAATCTCCTGCTTCACCTTCTGGAAATTTTGAATTTTTGCCAGTTCCAGCGCCATCTTCAAAAATGTCAAGCACACCGGCTTTGTCATAATTAATACTACTTTCTAATTTTGTTTGACTAGATTCTAGCGCGACATCTTTATCAAGTGTTTCTTGAAAAACTGTTGTTTCATCGCTACAAGATATAGCCAAAACAAATGCAGCTAATGCTACAAGGGAGGACTTGTTCATAATTAAAGTAGGTTATCCAATTAGAATTGGGGTTCTTATTGAACGGCAAAATTAGATGAAGTGTATATTTCTTCTCAAAATTTTCGACGAAATGCGTTTTTCCTTAGTTTTATTAGCCTTAAGTGTAGATTAACGGTAGTTTCTCGTCTTAAATTTTACCCATTTTCTCCATTACGAATAGTATTACAATAGGAATAGCCAAAAGAATAACCATTAAAGTAGAAGTAAAAATTAAATCAGGATTAAATAATAAAGTTGCAGCATAACCGCCAATTGCGCCACCAAAATGAGCTGTGTGTCCAATGTTGCCCAGACGTTTTTTCATTCCGTAGATAGAATAAAGCAAATAACCAATCCCGATTACATATGCAGGAATAGGAATAGGAATAAAATAAAGATATAAGTCCATACCAGGTTGCACCAAAATGGCAGCATACAATATACCTGTAACTGCACCACTAGCCCCAACGGCGCTATAACTTGGTTCATCTTTATGAAAAAATAGCGCTAATAAACTTCCAGCGATTAGACTAACGGCATAGATTATTAAGAACTTTACAGGACCAAAACCACCAATAACCACATCAGCAAAAAAATATAGCGTAAGCATATTGAATAGCAGATGTGAAATATCTACATGTAAAAAGCCTGAGGTAGCCATTCGATCTTTCTGACCTGCATTTATCGCGCCTACTTCAAATTTATAACGCTCAAAAAAAGATCTATCGCTAAAACCTTTAAAAGAAACGAGTGCATTTACGGCAATAATGGCCAAAGTGACCATGTGGATATTATCCATTAATTTTCAGCTTAAGTTTGGATTCAAATATAGCTATATTTGTACTATAATTATTTGCATGCAGTTCGTTGTATTTATTTTAGTTTATCCTGCGCTTTGGTTTGTTTCTATACTTCCGTATCGTATTTTCTATCTGCTATCAGATTTCTTTTTCTTTTTAGTCTATCATGTTATCGGCTACCGTAAAAAAGTGGTTTATGATAACTTGAAACTTGTTTTTCCTAAAAAAGATGAGAAAGAAATACTTCGAATACGAAAAGATTTTTTCAAACATATGTGTGATATGTTTATGGAGATGGTAAAAACTATGAACCTGAGCAAATCACAAGTAGAAAAGCGCTACCATGTTAAGAATATTGAAGTAATTAATGAGATTGAAAAAACGAAAAGTATTCTAGTGGTCTGTTCGCATTATGCCAATTGGGAATGGAATGTTAGCATGAACAACTATGTAAAAAGCAAAGGATACGCTGTTTACCAGAAAATAGGCAATCCATACTTTGATAAATGGATCAAAAACCTAAGAGAACGATGGAATACGACACTAATAACCCAAAAGCAAACAGTTAAGACTGTCGTTAGAGATAAAATAAACGGAGTTACTGGAATCTTCGGAATGGTAAGCGATCAATCACCACAAGCGCACCGTGCACAATATTGGTCAGAGTTTATGGGGGTGAAAGTGCCCATTTTTAATGGCGCAGAAACTATGGCTAGAAAAATGGATCTAGCCGTTGTATTTCTAAAAGTCTCCAAAGTGAAACGTGGCTACTATGAAGCTGAATTTATACCAATTACAACTTCTGGTAGTGAAACAGAAAAAAACGAAATTACAGATGCCTTTCTAAGGCTTACCGAGAATCAAATCAACGAAAAGCCAGAACACTATCTATGGACGCATAAGCGATGGAAACATCGTGATAAAGTTCCAAAAAAATAGAAACAGCTTTATTTATTGATTTTCTCCATCAAATAATGCCATCCACTATCCGCTTTTGTCAATTCTATCATCATACCAGATACATGTAAGCTGCCAAATACAATTACAATTTTGTCACCATGATATTCCATTACTTTCTTAGCAAGATTCCGATCTCTTAACTCTAAAACTGTTTCATCAAAGAAAGCTGTTCTTTGGCTTTTTTTGACCAGCTCACATGAATAAGTTTTACTAAATAAACTTGTTTTTAAATCACAACTATCTAATTCAATTTTAGAATATTTATTTTCAAATTCGTTCACTAGTGTTTTAAAACTGATATCTGCCCGTAAAGCTTGAATTGTATCAATATTCAATTCTGATGCTGCTGGTTGCATCATCATTTTATACTTATTAGAAATTTTATATTTTCCAAGATATGTATTATTTAAAGTGTCTAGATATTCGCCTACCGTTGCACCTATCAGTTTTCTTAATTTTCTATTGTATGCGTCTGCCTGCAAAGAGTCTGTATCGGGTTCAGTTTCAATACCTTCATAAAAAACTGAATATCCTTGTTTTTTCAAGGAGTCAATTTTAGTTGCAACATCATCGTAAAACTCTTTTCGTCCGATATGGTGCATCTCTATAAATGCCACCTCTTTAATATTATTCGATAAATAAGTGATTTCACATTTTTCTTCATAAAAGCCGTATCGCTTAAACTCTGACTTCATTATTAATGAAACACAGGAAACACAAAGTAATAGCGTTAAAATGATTATTATTTTCTTCATAGATTTTTTTAAAGGCAATTAAAAAGAAATGCCTACCCAATTCAGCACATTAAATTTAACGACCACTTTTTTTTACTAAAAATAACTCTTTAGTATAACACAACAGGCTAAAAACATTTTGAAAAATGCCTTTAGCCTGTTATAATATTAGTAGTAATATTTTAAATAAAAATCTATTAGGAACTAGATTCCTGCAACTGCTTTGATTTCTCCGATAATTCTATCGGCTAATCCATCAGCTTCTGACTGGCTTTTTGCTTCGGTATAAATACGAATGATTGGTTCTGTATTTGATTTACGAAGATGTACCCAATTTTCTGCAAAGTCTATTTTGACTCCATCAATAGTAGAAATTTCTTCATCCTTATATTTATCTGCCATTGCTACAAGAATTCCATCAACATCTAAACCAGGTGTCAATTGAATCTTCTTTTTGCTCATGAAATAAGAAGGGTAACTAGCACGAAGATCAGCTACCGTTCCTCCATTTTCAGCCATAAGCATTAAAAATAACGCAGTACCTACTAAAGAATCACGACCATAATGGCTTTCAGGGTAAATGATACCACCATTACCTTCTCCTCCAATGACTGCATTGTTTGCCTTCATCTTGGTAACAACATTTACTTCACCAACTGCTGATGCCTCGTAAGTACCGCCATGTTTTTCTGAAATGTCGCGTAGTGCTCTAGAAGATGATAAATTTGAAACTGTATTGCCTTTTGTTTTACCTAATACATAATCGGCGCAGGCCACCAATGTATATTCTTCACCAAACATTTCACCATCGTTACTAATAAATGCTAATCTATCTACATCAGGATCAACAACGAGACCGAAATCTGCTTTTTCCTTAATTACCAAATCACAAATATCACCTAAGTGTTCTTTCAAAGGTTCGGGGTTGTGAGGAAAGTGTCCTGTAGGGTCACAATACAACTCCACTACTTCAACGCCTAATTCTTTCAACAATTTAGGAATAGCAATACCACCGGTAGAATTTACGCCATCAACAACAACTTTAAATTTTGCTTTGCGAATAGTATCAGCATCCACTAAAGACAAGTTTAAAACTTCATCAATATGAATATCTATATAAGAATCATTTCTTGTAACACTTCCTAAATCATCAACATCTGCAAAAGTAAAATCTTCCTTTTCTGCAATCTCTAAAATCAAAGCACCTTCAGCAGCATTCAAGAACTCTCCTTTCTCATTCAACAACTTCAAAGCATTCCATTGCTTCGGGTTGTGACTGGCAGTTAAAATAATTCCTCCATCCGCATTTTCTAAAGGAACAGCAATTTCAACAGTTGGTGTGGTAGATAAATCTAAATCAATGATATCAATTCCTAGTCCTACCAACGTATTTACAACCAAATTCTGAACCATCGCCCCTGATAATCGAGCATCACGGCCTACAACTACTTTCAATTTCTCTTTTTTGGAATATCCCTTTAACCAAATTCCGTATGCCGCAGCAAATTTTACTGCATCAATAGGGGTTAAATTATCTCCTGGCTTACCGCCGATTGTTCCTCGTATTCCTGAAATTGATTTGATTAGTGTCATATATATGGATAAGTTTTTGCAAATATAAACGTATCGATCTAAAACCTATTGCGCTAATTTGTAAATTCGACTTTAAGATTTTTAAAATCACATATGAACTTTTTGGCTCACATATATTTATCCTTCGAAGATGATGAAATCACTATAGGAAATTTTATTGCAGATAGCATTAGAGGCAACAAGTTTAAGCATCTGCCTGAGCGCGTTCAAACCGGAATTATGTTGCACCGGCAAATTGACACTTTTACTGATGCTCACCCAACGGTACGTCAAAGCACCAAAAGGCTTCATGAAAATTATGGCCATTACAGCGGAATCATTGTCGATATCTTTTACGACCATTATTTAGCCAAAAATTGGAAGACATATTCCGACACTCCGCTAGATGTATTTGTTGACAATTTCTACGATTTGTTAGAAGATAATTATGAAATACTACCCATCGGTGTGCAACGCATGATGCCTTATATGATTTCAGATAACTGGATTTTCAACTATTCAAAAATGGATGGCATCGCTAGGGTTCTAAATGGTATGAATAGACGAACAAAAAACAAATCTAAAATGAACTTTGCCATTTTAGATTTAGAAAAGCATTACAATGCTTTTGAAAAGGAGTTTACCTCGTTTTTTGAGGATTTAACAGCCTTCTCGAAGCAAAAATATATTACCCTTACAGAAACAAAAAAAGACTAATCACGAATGAAAAGATTACTACTAACAGCACTAGGCCTATTCCTATTTATAAATTGCAGAAAAGCACCGATAATTCCGACAGGTGTAGTTACAGATAAAGCAATGGTTGTTTCCGCTAGGGAAGAAGCTTCTAAAATTGGTGTTGAAATAATGAAAAAAGGAGGTAATGCTTTTGATGCTATGGTTGCAACAGAAATGGCATTAGTAGTAGCATATCCATTTGCAGGCAATTTAGGTGGTGGCGGTTTTATGGTATATCGCAAGGCAGATGGCGATTTTGGCACTTTAGATTATCGAGAGAAAGCACCATTGTCTGGCCATAAGGATATGTATTTAGATTCCTTAGGAAATGTTATTCCTGGTATGAGTACGATAGGTGCTACCGCTGTCGGCGTACCTGGCACAGTAGCGGGTATTATTGAAGTTCATGAGAAATTCGGAAAACTTACTTTAGAAGAGATATTCGAGCCCGTGATCGCTTTGGCAGAAAACGGTATTGTGGTTACCGAAAATCAAGAAAAACGATTAGCTAGTCAACGTGATAAGTTTATTGAAATAAATGGCGACAGTACTTTTTTCGCCACTCCTTATAAAACGGGAGATATGATTAAATACCCAGCGCTGGCAAAAACACTAAGAAGTATTGCTAAAAATGGTCGTGATGGTTTCTACAAAGGTGAAGTTGCTCAAAAATTGGCGGCATTCATTCAAGAAAAAGGGGGCTTTGTTACTGAAGAAGATTTGGCTAAATATGAAGCTAAATGGCGACAGCCAATTGTTTTCAATTATAAAGATTTACGCATTGTTTCTATGAGTCCGCCGAGTAGTGGTGGCGTTACTATGAATCAAATTTTTAAAATGATTGAACCTCATGATATTGGTTCACTTGGTCATAATTCTGCCAAAACAGTCCAGTTATTTACAGAAGCTTCACGACGAGCCTATGCGGATAGAAACTACTTTTTAGGGGATCCTGATTTTGTTGATATTCCTTTAGATGTAATATTAAGTAACTCCTATTTAAAAGAAAGAATGAGCAGTTTTACTTGGGATACAGCTACAAAATCATCAGATGTAGAACGTGGAAATATTGAAATCGTTGAAAGTATGGAAACCACCCACTACTCCATTGTTGATGACGAAGGGAATGCAGTTTCCGTGACAACAACTTTAAACGGAGCATATGGCTCCAAACTATATTCTGATGAACTCGGTTTCTTTTTGAACAACGAGATGGACGATTTTAGTGCGAAGCCTGGCATACCGAATATGTTTGGACTTATTGGTGCAGAAGCCAATAGTATTGCGCCAGAAAAACGGATGCTAAGTAGCATGACCCCAACTATAGTAGAAAAAGATGGAAAGTTATGGATGGTTGTTGGTACTCCTGGTGGCTCTACGATTATTACTGCCGTGGCGCAAACGATTTTAAACTCTTACGAATTCGGATTCAGCATGCAAGATGCCGTAAATGCACCAAGATTTCATCATCAATGGTTACCAGACATGGTGATTTTTGAACCAGAAGGATTTGAACCAGCCCTTAAAGAAGAATTGAAAACCAAAGGCTATATTATTAATGAGGAGCGTACTCCTATTATTGGCAAAGTAGACGCCATTCGTGTTTTGCCCGATGGCAGACTAGAAGGCGGTGCTGATAAACGCGGTGATGACAAAGCGGTTGGGTATTAAAACAATAAGACATCAATAGAAACATATCATCACTATGGGTAGAATTTTAAGACGAATAGGTAGAGTTATTTTAGGTGTGCTTTTGCTCTTAATACTAGCATTTGGAGTATTATATTTTATATACAACGAACAACTACCTGAAGGAACTACTGGTCCTCAGGCAGACCTATTGGCTCAAAAAATGCTTAAGGCAATAAACGAAGATGCCTACAACAATACAAGATATTTAGAATGGTCTTTTATTGACGGAGCTCATCAATATAAATGGGACAAAGAAAATGGAAAGGTAGACGTAAAATGGGATGACTATACGGTAAAACTTAATCTTAACAATACTTCAAATAGTATAGTTAACAAAGAGGGAACTACATTATCAGCAAAAGAATCTCGCGATTTAACCAATACCGCTTGGGATTATTTCAATAACGATTCCTTTTGGCTAGCAGCGCCATTTAAAGTTTTTGACAAAGGCACAACGCGAAGTATTGTAACCCTAGACGATGGTTCTGAAGGCCTACTTGTTACTTATTCTTCTGGCGGCACTACTCCGGGTGATTCTTATCTATGGAAATTACAGACGAATGGTTTTCCTGAGAGTTTTCAAATGTGGGCTGGGGTTATTCCAATAGGTGGCGTTGAAGCAACTTGGGATGATTGGCAAGTTATGGAAAGTGGGGTCTTTTTACCTACTAGTCATAAAATGGGACCGGTTACATTATTTATAGGCGATGCTAAGGCCTATAACTAATTTTATAATCCTTTCACAATAAATAGGCTGCAAAACGTTAGTGGTCTAGCCATTACAACTAAAACCTCCCATCATGCAAGATTTTCAATTTCCCTTAGATTTTACTTTTAACATAGGCACATTATCGAATGACTTTACTGCAGTAGATGCTCGTCAAAAAACGGTCGCTTATGTAAAACAGAAAATGTTCAAGTTTAAAGAAGATGTAAGCGTTTTTGAAAATGAGAATAAAACCAAGGTCTTGTATAAAATCAAGGCAGATAAGTGGATTGACTTCTCAACCTGTTACGCTTTTACAAACCCTGAAGGAAAAGAAATTGGAAAAGTAGGTCGTAAAGGATGGGTTTCATTATGGAAAGCACATTATGAAATCTTCGATCAGCACCAGCAATTAAAATTTACCATTCGTGAAGAAAATGCTTGGGTAAAAGTATTGGATGGTCTTGTGGGCCAAATTCCTATATTAAACTTATTCACAGGTTATTTTCTAAACCCAGCATACATAGTAATCAATGGTAAAGACGAAACGATTGTTCGTTTATCTAAAGAACCATCACTTGTTGGACGCAAGTTTAAAGTAAGTGAAATTAAAAAGTTAGATGGTTTAGATGATGACATCATCATTCTAGGATTAATGATGATGATATTATTGGAACGACGAAAAGGCTAAAGTTCGGTTAATCCATATTCATTCAAAACCACTTGCCACTCTTGGGTTTCCATTATTTCTAAGATGCGCTGTGATATTGCTCGCTCCAATTCTGTTCTGTTTTTAGACAATCCGAAGGCATAAAACTGCACATCAAATTTTGCCGGAAGCACCTGCAAAGTTTGCAAGGTAGAATCTTCTTGAATTCGATATTTTAAAATAGGTTCATCATACATAAAAGCGGTTACCTCCCCTGACTTTAAGCCCTTTAAACCAGCCACTACTCCATCATAAGGTTTTACATCTTTAAAAAAGTGATCTTTCAGAAATTGATTTGCACTTGAATTTGCGATTGTACCTACGGGTCGTTCTTTGAATTCATTAAACCCATCAGGATTACTATTCAATTGATTCACGGTAAGACTTGAAGCAATACTAGCAGTCAGTCCTGAAATAAATAAAAGTCCTCCAAACATTAAAACTAAAGCAGCAATTTTCCCCATTCGGGTTTTTGGCGCTTTATCACCATATCCAACGGTCGTCAAAGTTACCGCCGACCACCATATTCCATCCCAAATACCTCGATAGCCTTTTCTAAAATGCTCATCATTTGCCTTTCGCTCAAAATACCATCCCACTATACCAAACAAGAAGATGATCAACAACAATAATAAAAGTCCTTTTAAGAAATTCTGATTAAAAAAACTTTTAATGAATTGTATGAATTTTTGAAAAGAAGAAATGTTAGCAACAGCAATGGTAGAATTTGACGCATAAAAAGAATCAGTAAATAACATTTTTCGATTCCGGTCACTAGTTATCGTCAAAGGGTTTATACTCATATCAATTCCGCCAGTTTCTAGAGAATCAAGCATTGCAGAAAAATCCATCGGCACCATTTTATATTTTAGATTCAAATCAGTAGCGATTCGCTCCCAAAGCCAAACATTAATACCCTCAAACTCATTATTATCTTGAACAATAAAAGGAGGCGCAGTAGTAAAACCTACTCTTAAGGTATCCTTTGCAGTTTCCTCCTCTTGTGCGTATACAACGCAACTTAACAATCCAATAAGACAAAGCAACAAACTATTCCTCATGATATATAATGATTCAATGTTCTAATATACAATAACCAAAAATTCAAACGAAGTTTCCTAACTTTATATCCAATAGAAAACCCAATTATGACCCTAGAAGTTCTAACGCCAGAGACGCTTACTGTTGAAATACAAAATCAAGTTGCCGACTTGTACCGTCAATTAAATGATAAGAACCAGCAGCGTCGGTTAAAAGAAATTCTGCAGCCAAATAATAATGTAATTGTTATTATTTGTAAAGTTGATGGAAAGATAGTCGGTACCGCATTATTATCTACTTATAAAGTAATTTCAGGCTACAGAGGAATGGTTGATGATATTGTGGTTGATTCTTCGCAACGCGGAAAAGGAATTGGAAGAAAACTTATGGAGCGTCTATTAGATGAAGCAAATCATATGAAGATAGATGAAGTTTTATTATTTACAGGCCACCACAGAGCACCTGCCATTGCTTTGTACAAGAGTTTAGGATTTACATTACGTGAAAGCGGATTATACAATCTACGCCTGAATTAACTCGCCTGTTGTTTGTTGAACTGACGTTTCAAATCTTCCATTGATTCTTGCAACTGTTTCAGAAGTCCAGTTTCTGTTGTTGCATCAACTCCAAAGGTAATTTTACTGCTAACCTCCCAAATTTCTTGAATTTGAAAAGGTTTGATTTCATAGGGTGGATAAGTTTCATTAATCGAAACTAACGTTACATTATTTGAATTTGGCTTACGTATCACTTTTTTTACTAGAACAGCATCTTCAAGAACAACAACGTACATTTTATTAGGACTTACCTGATCTATATTCTCCGTTGCTTTTGCAAGAACCCACTCTCCTGGCTTTAAATTCGGGTACATACTATCGCCCTCTACTTGAAACCCTCTATAAGTTGCATTTCTAAATTCAGGTAATGGCATATCAAATGCTGGTAATTCTTTATACCACGAAGTGTCTTGAATATTTTGAGGGTATCCTGCTGCAGCTTTAGCATTCACTAATACCATATTTTCTTGATCTGAAGAATCAACAGTTACGACTTTAGGAATAACACTAGTATTAGAGGTCGCTAAGTTCTTACTATCACTTTCACCAAACAGCCATAATGGGTTCACTTTAAACTGTTTAAATAATTCTACGACTACCTTTCCAGAAAGTTTTGTGCGACCACGTTCAATATCTGCAGTAGTACTTGAAATACCCAATAGTTTGGCAAATTCGGCCTGAGTATATCCTAATTCTCTTCTGATTTCAATAAAACGTTTTAATGTTAACTCATTTTCCATAGAAAGTGTCCTTTTGTGTTCGTTCTTGCTGCATGGAGGTTTTTTTTAGATCTGCTATACTCCTTTAATAGGGCTATTAGAAGCGCCTAAAAATCATACACTTACCATTATTCATCTTCAAAAAACCTAGATTTCAGCACATTCAAATATACGTAATTTGGAATATATCCAAAATATTTATTGGAATATTTCCATAATTAGGAATATTTCCATATTTTTGGAATAATTACAAATACAAGTATTCGTTTCATCCAAAATAACATACTATGGACAATGCAAAAATTTTAATTTATGACGGAAGTTTCAATGGTTTTCTAACAACTGTATTTAGAGCCTTTGATGAACAAATTCAAGTAGCCGATATTCAAAAAAACGGCATTACCCAAAAAGGCTTATTTTCAGTTACCGAAACCATTTTTACACAAATGGATAATGCAAAATCTGTTTGGAATGGCATTCAGTCTAAAAGTCACATAGCGATTCGGAATATTTACTTTGCTTTTTTAAGTGAACAAAAAGATATTGAGATTGTGCTTTATAAGTACATCAAAAAATTATTTTCGCCTGCAGATATGTTATCCTTAAACTTTACAGATGATTTAGCATCTAGAATAAATCAATTAGCTAAAACTGTAGGAAAAGAGAAACAACATATGGAATCTTCCATTGCCTTCAATCAAACAGCAGACGCGGTTCATTTTGGTCTTATTCGACCTGACAATGATATTCTTCCTTTAATATCTAGGCATTATAGGTTTCAAATGTCAGATAAACCTTGGTTAATATATGATAGCAAACGTAATTATGGATTATACTATAATTTGAAAACGATCACTTTTATCTCTTTGGATGTTGACGCTATTCATACCGACATAATCCCAAGTGAGCTACTTGTAAAATCGATACTGGTTAGAACTTTGCACAGACAGCCTATGCAAAAACAACGAAACAATTACGCTGAAGAGCGTGCAGTAGTATAGCTGTAACTTCACTTTCGTGCTTGCCTATGATAAAGTCAAAATAAACTTGTGTGCTTATACTTTTTTTCTTCGTTATGTAACAATTTGATTGGTTCGAACACTAATACTAAAACATAACCAAAATCAAAATATGAAAAAAGCACTATTTACTTTTACGTTAGCTGTATTAGCAACATTCAGCAGTCAAGCACAAAAAATGGAAAACTCCCTTTTATGGGAAATTTCTGGGAACGATCTAGAAGCGCCGTCCTATGTTTATGGCACTATTCACATGACCTGTGATGCCTCTTTAAGCGATGTCGTAAAAACAGCACTTGAAAATACTTCATTATTAGTTTTAGAATTGGACATGGATGATCCAAACATGAACACGACAATGATGAGTAATATGGCAATGAAAGAGAATACCAATATCAAAGATTTACTTACCGATGAAGAATACGCCAGTTTAAATGAATTCGTTCAAGCTCAATTTGGAGCTCCACTTAGTGCTTTTGAAACGTTCAAGCCTTTCTTTTTATCTGCAATGCTTTACACAAAGTTCTTAGATTGCCCAATACAATCTTTTGAAGGTGAGTTAGTAAAGGTTGCTCATGAGCAAGAAGAAGAAGTTCTTGGTCTTGAAACTGTTGAGGAACAATTAAAAATTTTCGATGATATTCCTTATGAAGATCAAATAAAAGACCTTTTAGTATCTATTTCAGATAATCTAGTATCAGACAAAGAAAAATTTCAAACAATGTTAGAACTATATAACAATCAAGATCTAGAAGGAATCAAAAATATAATGAATACCGATGAAACACTAATGATGACAAAGCATATAGATCTAATGCTTGTTAATCGTAATAAAAATTGGATATCTAAAATAGAATCATTTTCTAAAGAACAACCCACTTTTTTTGGTGTAGGTGCAGCACATTTAATTGGTAAAAATGGCGTTGTTCAACTTTTGAAAGATCAAGGATATACGTTGACTCCGATTAAATAACATTTATAATAATTGAATTTAAAAGAGCATTTCATGATTATGAAATGCTCTTTTTTTATGAGCTATTTGGTTCATTTAACATCGATAGACCTTACTTTTTTGACATATTTACAGCTATTCTTTAATTACAATTTCAATAAATGTTTTGGAAGATATTTTTGATTCAAGCATCAAAGTTGAGCTCAACTTTAAAAATTAAAAATGGTTAGAAACCTATTCTCTTTTTAGGTGTCAAAATCGTATTTTTGCAGCTTTGCCAAATTGCATGATAAACTACGAGGAAAATATAGAAGTAAAAGGCGCACGTGTTCATAATTTGAAGAACATTGATGTAACTATTCCAAGAGAAAAATTGGTAGTTATAACGGGACTTTCAGGAAGTGGAAAATCATCGTTAGCATTTGATACTATTTATGCTGAAGGTCAGCGCAGATATATCGAAACTTTCTCTGCTTATGCACGTCAATTTTTAGGTGGTTTAGAACGACCTGATGTAGATAAAATAGATGGGCTTTCTCCGGTCATTGCTATCGAGCAGAAGACTACTTCGAAATCACCACGTTCTACTGTTGGTACCATTACAGAAATATATGACTTTCTACGCTTGCTATTTGCCAGAGCCGGTGATGCATATAGTTACAATACTGGCGAAAAAATGGTCAGTTATAGTGATGAACAAATAAAACTGCTGATTAAAACAGATTATGATGGAAAAAAGATAAATGTTCTTTCTCCAATCATTAAATCAAGAAAAGGTCATTATAGAGAGTTGTTTGAACAGATTGCAAAGCAAGGTTTTGTAAAAGTACGTGTTGACGGTGAAGTAAAAGATATTGTGAAAGGTATGAAAGTGGACCGTTACAAGGTTCATGATATTGAAATCGTTATTGATCGACTCAAAGTGACCGATACGGAAGATATGGATAAACGTCTTTCAGAATCTATTAATACGGCCATGTATAGTGGTGATGACGTTTTAATGATACTTGAAGAAGGTACTACAGAAGCAAGATACTTTAGCCGTGATCTTATGTGCCCAACTACTGGTATCTCATACCCCAGTCCTGAACCAAATACATTTTCATTCAATTCACCTAAAGGCATGTGCAGTCATTGCAATGGGCTCGGGCATGTATATGAAGTTAATGAGCGCAAGATTTTTCCAGATAAAAAATTATCGATTAAAACAGGTGGAATAGCACCCTTAGGTGAGTACAAAAAATCTTGGGCCTTCAAACAGATTGAAACTATTGCCCAGCGATATGAGTTTGATATTACAGACCCTATATCCAAAATTCCTAAGGAAGCTATGGATGTGCTTCTTAATGGTGGCGCAGAAAACTTCGTTGTCGATTCAAAAACCTTAGGTGTTAAACGCAGCTATAAAATTGATTATGAAGGAATAGCAAATTTTATCAAAAGTCAGTTTGATGAAGCAGCTTCAACATCAATAAAAAGATGGGCCAAAGAATATATGGACCGTGTGATTTGCCCAACTTGCGAAGGTTCAAGGCTTAGAAAAGAATCACTCAATTTTAAAATAGAAGAAAAAAACATTGCTGAACTAGCTCATTTAGATATTGCTGAGTTGGCTCATTTTTTTAAAGACCTTCAAAAAACCTTGAAAGGCAATCAACTAAAGATTGCAGAGGAAATAATTAAAGAGATTAAAACGAGAATACAATTTTTGCTAGATGTTGGTTTAGATTATTTATCATTAAATCGAAGCTCCAAATCCTTATCAGGTGGTGAAGCACAACGTATACGTTTAGCCACTCAAATAGGATCACAATTGGTAGGCGTTTTATATATTTTAGATGAACCAAGTATTGGCTTGCACCAGCGCGATAACGATAGGTTGATAAAATCACTAGAAGCGCTAAGAGATATTGGTAACTCTGTAATCGTGGTAGAACATGACCGCGACATGATTGAAAGAGCTGATCATGTTATTGATATCGGCCCAAAAGCTGGTCGTCATGGCGGGGAGATTATATCTCAAGGACTTCCGAAAGATTTAAAAAAAGAAAATACACTTACTGCAGATTATATTACAGGCAAAAAAGAGATAGCTGTACCTAAGAAACGTAGAAAAGGAAACGGAAAGAAAATTACACTTACTGGCTGTACGGGTAATAATCTAAAAAATGTTTCAATAGAAATTCCTCTAGGTCAAATGGTTGGAGTTACTGGAGTTTCTGGTAGTGGAAAATCTACATTGATTAATGAGACCCTCTACCCTATCATGAATGCGCACTATTTCAATGGTGTAAAAATACCTATGCCCTATAAAAAAATTACTGGCTTAGAGCATATAGATAAAGTAATTGACATCAATCAAAGTCCGATAGGTCGCACACCACGTTCAAATCCAGCTACATATACTGGCGTTTTTAGTGAGATTCGTTCACTATTCACGAAAACTCCTGAAGCTGCAATACGTGGTTATAAGCCAGGACGATTTAGCTTTAATGTAAAAAATGGACGTTGTGAAACTTGTCAAGGAGGTGGTCTTCGCGTAATTGAAATGAACTTTTTACCAGATGTTTATGTTGAATGTGAAACCTGTCATGGTAAACGATTCAATCGCGAAACATTAGAAATCAGATATAAAGGCAAGTCTATTGCTGATGTTTTAGAAATGACCATTGACGAAGCTGTTGAATTTTTTGAACTTATTCCTAAAATTCATCGTAAGTTGAAGACCATTCAAGATGTGGGCTTAGGCTATATATCATTAGGGCAACAGTCTACAACGCTTTCCGGTGGAGAAGCGCAACGTATTAAACTCGCAACGGAATTATCAAAACGAGATACTGGTAATACATTTTATATTTTGGATGAGCCAACAACAGGCCTACATTTTGAAGATATTCGTGTACTAATGGAAGTTTTGAATCGTTTGGTAGACAAAGGAAACTCAATCTTAGTAATTGAGCATAATATGGACGTCATCAAAATGGCAGATTATATTATCGATATTGGCTATGAAGGCGGACGAGGAGGTGGCATGATCGTTGCAAAAGGAACTCCAGAAGTAGTTGCAAAAGACAAGAAAAGTTATACCGCTAAATTTTTAAAGAAAGAATTAAAGCTATAAGTTGTTCAAAGTACATTGTAGAAAAAAATCATGTATTAGAACATTCAGCTAAAAAATATTATTCATGGGAAAAGAACAACATCATAAAGGTTGGAATCAAATAAAAACGAATGACTCTTGGGCTTTGTTCAAGATTATGGGAGAATTTGTTAACGGTTTTGAAAGGATGAGCCTTATCGGTCCATGTGTTTCTATATTTGGATCTGCAAGAACAAAACCTGAAGATAAATATTATCAACTTGCGGTAAGCATTGCAAAAAGTATTGCTGATGCTGGCTATGGTGTCATTACAGGCGGTGGCCCTGGTATAATGGAAGCTGGTAATAAAGGTGCAAGCTTAGCTGGCGGAACATCTGTTGGCTTAAATATTGATTTGCCTTTTGAACAACATGATAACCCTTTTATTGATTCGGATAAAAGTCTTGATTTTGATTACTTCTTTGTTAGAAAAGTAATGTTCGTTAAATACTCTCAAGGTTTTGTTGTAATGCCTGGTGGATTTGGTACTTTGGATGAGCTTTTTGAAGCAATTACTCTAATTCAGACAAATAAAATAGAAAAATTTCCAATTATTCTTGTTGGAACAAGTTTTTGGAGTGGATTAATTGATTGGATAAAAAATACAATGTTAACCGAAGGTAATATTAGTCCTGATGATTTAGATCTAATACATTTAGTTGATACTGAAAATGAAGTTGTTGAGATTATTGATGCATTCTATAAAGGGCGTTCTTTGAGTCCAAATTTCTAAATTTAATTTCTTTGAAACTTAAAAATAGGGCGAATAGTATTCTTAGTATCCTGACGTTTTTCCTGATTATCGGAAGTGCGAAGGGGCAGCATGTCAATACTATTAATGCAACTATTGATGAAGAAACCAAAGAGATCAGCATTCAACAGGAGTTTACGTATAAGAACACTTCGAAAAACACACTCGATACTTTATATTTTAATGATTGGGCTAATGCATATTCAAATAAAAATACTGCCTTAGCTAAAAGTTTTGCAGAACAGTTTAAAAAAAGTCTTCATTTAGCGAAAAAAGAAGAAAGAGGTTTTACTAAAATCTCAACTGTTGTTGATGATGATTATCGTGGAATTACATGGGAAAGATCCTCTGGAAAAGACATCATCAAGCTACACTTAAACAAGCCCTTGTTGGCAAATCAATTTGCTAAAATATTTATTACCTATGTCGTAAAATTACCTCCAAGTAAATACACTCCATATGGCTACAACAATAAGAACGAATATTTTTTAAA
Source organism: uncultured Flavobacteriaceae bacterium (assembly GCA_938009735.1). Taxonomy (GTDB): domain Bacteria; phylum Bacteroidota; class Bacteroidia; order Flavobacteriales; family Flavobacteriaceae; genus Maribacter_C. The sequence goes on along the minus strand of CALLIG010000061.1, from coordinate 1,384 downwards.
AGATTGGTACCTCACTCCCGCTGTGTATGACGGTAAGTGGCACTTGTATTCAAATAAAAACCTAGAAGATCTATATACTGATATTACGAAAACATCAATAAGCCTAAACTATCCAGATAGTCTGCACCTAGCATCCAACTTCAGAATATTAGGTAATTCAAAATTTCCTAATGGGCAAGTAGCACAATTAGAAGGTGATCGTCATAAAAGCTGCGAATTTATTTTATCTCCCGAAGATAAATTTACAATTCACATGACTCCTTATTTAACAATCAAAACAGATATTACTGCAAAAAAATATCCCGAGATAATGCAAGGGGTGTCTATAAATAAAGTTACCGAGTTCATTTATGAAAACTTAGGCAAATATCCGCATCAGCAACTTTTGGTCAGTCAAATTGATTATAACAAAAATCCGCTTTACGGCATCAATCAATTACCAAAGTTCATTAGACCTTATGAAGAGCAGTTTCAATTTGAAATGAAAATTCTTAAAACAGCATTGATTAAAATGTTGGAAGAAACGATATATCTGAATCCAAGAAAAGAACAATGGGTAAATGATGCCATCGCCAATCATTTAATGATTGCTTATGTAGAAGAGTTTTATCCGAATCAAAAACTACTAGGAAAACTCTCTCGCATATGGGGTATTCGTAGTTACAACCTAGCCAAAATGAGTTTCAATGAGCAATATCCTTTTTTGTATATGCTTTTAGCTCGAAAAAATTTAGACCAACCACTTACAACTTCGAACGATTCGCTAATTAAGTTCAATCAAAAGATTGGTAATAAATATAAGGCTGGACTGGGGCTATCTTATTTAGCCAGCTATATTGGAAAAGAAAAAGTAGATCAAAGCATTAAGACCTTTTATAAATTTTATCAATTAAATCGTGTCAAAGTTCTTGACTTCGAATCAATATTAAAAAGGTCATCAGATAAAAATATTGATTGGTTTTTCAAGAATTATGTGGCAACGGATAGAAAAATAGATTTTAAAATTAAAAAAGTTGTAAAAACAGCGGATTCATTAACCATAACTCTTAAAAACAAAAAGGGAACTGTGGTGCCAATTTCGCTTTTTGGATTAAAAAATGATTCGGTAGTCTCGAAGTATTGGTTTTCAGATATTCAAAAGGAAAAAACATTTACCATTCCCAGAAAAGATGAAGAACGCCTAGTACTAAACTATGATTCTAAAATTCCAGAGTTTAATCAACGAGATAACTGGAAATCTTTAGGTGGATTTTTATCGAGTAATAAAAAATTGAAATTTACTTTTTTTAGAGATGCAGAGAACCCCTATTATAATCAAGTGTTTTATGTTCCTGTAGTAAATTTCAATATTTATGACGGATGGACTCCGGGGATGAGGCTTTAT